>JAYTVV010000065.1:0-9381 GCA_043743795.1 Geobacteraceae bacterium | reverse complement strand
CCTTCGGGAAACTCTGGCCAGGGTAAGGCAGTTCTGCAAGAAAAAGCTCTTGGTACGTAACGACTCGGCCCACGATGCCCTGGATAACCGCATTGAGCTTTCCCGCCATGAGAAGGTGGATTACATCATCAAGTGGAATCCTCGGAGACAGGATATCGGAGCCTGGACCAGACAGGCCTTTGAAACAGGAACTGTCACAACTCCCCGCCCCGGCAAACGGGTAGCTCTCTTCAGTGTAAAGGAGAATCACACCCTCAGCGATATCGACGGTAAAGAGAAAACCCTTACCTTCCGTCGGGTCATGCGGGTTATCGAGCGGACCATCGACAAAAAGAAGCAGCCGCTGCTTGTTTCCGACATCGAAATAGAAGGATGGTGGACCAGCCTGAATGTTTCCGATGAAGAAGTCATTGAGCTTTACAAGGGGCATGCCCTCTGTGAGCAGTACCATGCGGAACTCAAGACTGACATGGACCTGGAACGTATGCCTTCCGGAAAGTTCGCCACCAATCAACTGGTCATGGCCTGTGGCGGCCTCGTGTATAACATCCTTCGCTTTATCGGTCAGATCAGCTTGGTATCCAACCGGGGCATAGTCCGTCATGAGGCAAAACGCAGGAGGATTAAAACCGTTATCCAGGAACTGATCTACTTTGCCGGGAGGCTGATCGCCAGTGGCAGACGCCTGAAACTCAGGTTTAGTCGTCACGTAACAGCCCACGCAGATACATTTGCCATGATGTACCATCGGCTTGCATATGGCTAACGTCATCATGACGCAACCGGCAAATGACAGGGTCATTCTAAAGGAACGGCCAGGATCAGGCTCGTCCCCAAATCGGTCAAGGGGGTAGCAAAACGGTTCGATTGTAAAAGAACAAGGCGTACAGGCCAACTTGAGAAGCCAATTATCCAGAATTGGGATGCCATGAGCGGCAAAAATGCAAATTTCACCCCAAAACCAAAGCTACATTCAAAATTGCGTCACGGATTCAGGATAACCTTAAAATATGCCAACAAGGCATTACTAATTCCCGAAAAAAGGCATTTCAATGGAAAACCCGAACAAACCAGAATTCTACAATAAACTCTATAACGGCACTTGGGAAATCAATGAATATTCAAGGCCTCATGAATATGAGGAGAACTCCAGACTTGATTTTTATAGCCGATTGATACAGCTGCCTTTCTTTAGTGGATTAGGTAAAATACTGGATGTGGGTTGTGGAATGGGAGGTATTCTCTCTGCATTGCCTCCAGAAAATAAATTTGAAAAATTTGGAATAGATTTTTCACAGGTTGCAATAGAAAAAATAATCCGCAGAATACCTGGTGGCACCTTTGTCGTAGGCGATATTCACACACTCCCGTTTGAAAAAGAGCAGTTTCAAAGGGTGATTTGCACCGAAACCTTGGAACATGTAGATAATCCCTCAGCTGTTGTCGCCGAAATGTTTCGTGTGTTGCAGAATAAGGGGAAATTATTAATTACTGTTCCTGAAAAAAGTTTGGACATTCCACCTGAATGCTGGCCAGGTGGAGTAAGTGTTCATATCAATAAATTCACTGTTGAATCTTTATCTGCAATGATTTGCGCGAATGGCTTCTCGATTGATTCGGCTGACATTATTGATAGAGACATCTGGCTGATTGCATCGAAATCTGATGTTACTGGCAATTGCAGACGCACAAAGACTCAGCATACTCTTAATGATTTGAACGCCGGTATTCAACTAGCCAGGAACCTTTTGGGGGAAGGAAACCATTTAGAGGCTTTCGACCTCTATGAACAGCTTGCAGATACATATATTGGTAATGCAATTGAAATCCTCGCCGAAACCTTCGACCAATATGAAGTACTTCCTGATAAACACAGCAGATACCACCTCTATCAAGCACGGCATTTCGATTTTGATATACGACCCACTGACAAGGTTCTTGACATCGGCAGTGGACATCTCCCGTTCCCATTCGCTACACATCTTGCCGACCTAGCGCTCCATGATGGAAATGTTGGGCGTGCTGGTATGCCCTTCAAGTACCTTGACGGAAAACCGGTCTACGAATGTAACGTCGAGAAACTCCCCTTTGCGGACAGAGAATTTGACTTTATCTACTGTTCCCATGTTCTTGAACATGCCGACAGTCCTGAAAATGCCTGCCGAGAGTTGATGCGCGTCGCAAAACGCGGATATATTGAGACTCCTAACCGCGGAAAGGACCTCTGGCTGAACACGGCCAGGACCAGTAACCATAGATGGGCAGTCGAGTACATCAACCAAAAGCTGGTCTTCACGGAATACACTCCTCATGAGATTCACGGATTCAACTGTGATATCCTGCTGAGCATGCACTGCTCTCCACAGACCGCAAGGGAGAAGGCTTTTTCCGCTCTTATTTATCTTAAAGCTGATCTTGTAAACACAATGGTGTACTGGGATGACCGGTTTGAGTTCGAAGTGCGTCGGCTCATTCCCACGGAACATATAGCTATGTCGGCTCCTTTAGCTGAATCAGAGCCTCAACGTGCATCAATTGCCACTACAACAATCGGTGACGCCTTCTCGTGTATCTTTGTTAACACCTACTATAGTGGTTTTCTCAAAGAACACTACCGCAGAATTCCTGAGCTTACCCACCGCTTGTACCGAGAACAGCAGTTGTCCCTGCAGGACTACTGCTTCGGTGATAGCGATTTTTATTCCGTAGGTCTAGCTCAGGCTGGATGGGAAGCTGGTGATCTGATTGTGAACTGTGAGCCTCTGCAGATGGCCTGGGCGGGTGAAAACGGTTTCAATGGTGCGGGCCTTGCTATCGCTATTGAACAGATACAACGATGTCGTCCCGACGTGGTGTATATTCAGGACCTTAATATTTGCACGAAAGACTTTATAGATACCATTCGTCCATACACGAATATTATTGTCGGTCAAATTGCTTCTCCGGTGCCAAGTCAGACACATCTTAACGGCTTTGACATAATAATCTCCTCATTCCCACACTTTGTGGAACGATTTCGTAAAATTGGAATAACGTCATATTACCAACCGCTCGCTTTTGAACCACATGTATTAGCGCGAACTCCTAACTACTCGTATGATTCGCGGCCGGTTGAATGCTCATTTGTAGGTGGTTTATCATCTCTACACAGTAAGGGTTACGAGTTGTTAGACTTTCTTGCCAAAGCTACGCCAATCGACTTCTGGGGATATGGTGTCGAAACTCTTCCACCCGATTCAGCCATAAGGGAGCGCCATCACGGTGAAGTATGGGGAAAAGATATGTTCAAAATTCTTTCCTCGTCAAAGATTACCGTTAACCGTCATGTGGATGTTGCGGAAAATTTTGCAAACAATATGCGCCTTTTTGAGGCCACCGGGTGTGGTGCGCTCCTGATCACGGACTATAAGGACAATCTCAACGAGCTGTTCGAAATTGGCAAAGAGGTTGTGGCTTACAGATCTATTGAAGAATGCTCTGAGCTTATTAAGTACTATCTGGCACATCCGGATGAAGCGGAAAAAATCGCCAAAGCAGGGCAAGTTAGAACAGTGCGGGATCATACCTATTCCCGCCGAATGGAGCAGACTGGGGAAATTCTTGACCGTTATCTGCGTTACCGTCGCGAAATGGGTAAACTTACTATGCCAAAGCGGATCTCAGATGGTCACCAGAGAATATCTCCAACAGAAATTACATCAGAAATGGAATCTGCATGGAAAAGTCCAGCAATTCCATTGAGTCAGCGCGCGCTTGTCCAGCAACAACTCGGGGAAATGTATTCTGGTACTATAGCAACCCCCTTTCATGTTTTGGCGGAGATCATGAACAAGGTCGTATCCAACGGTAGTTCTGTATTGGAAATAGGGTGTGCCAGTGGATATTACTACGAAATTATTGAATACCTCCTCTCGAAGCGAATTAATTACACCGGCGTCGATTATTCTCCCCCGATGATTGATCTGGCAAAGGATTACTATCCAAAAGCAACATTTTTCACAGCGGATGGTGCTAACCTGTTTTTTGCGGATCGAAAATTTGAGGTTGTCATCTCGTCTTGCGTGCTGCTTCATGTGCCCAATTGGCGTGAGCATGTATTTGAAACGGCCAGGGTGTCTGAAAAATATGTCGTTGCAGCACGTACCCCTGTTTGTAAGTCTGGTCCGACTAGATACATGAAAAAGTTTGCCTATGGGGTTGAGACGGTCGAGTTGCTGTTTAACGAGAGCGAGCTTGTGAGAGAGTTCCTGCTGAACGGGCTTGAAGCCATTGATGCCATCCAGTACAACAGCAATCCGACTGATGATGAATATGAGGTCACGTATCTTTTTAAACGTCCGTAGGGGGAACCATTATGTTTTGGGATGACATCAAGCTTGTTACCGAGCAAGTAGAAAAATACGGTTTAAGAAGGCCGTTTGCGGACTTGGGAGGGATGGAAAAACCATGTATTGCCGACTATGACCTGACCATTGCCACTGGCGATCAAATGGCTCGATATATTTCACTGGCACAACGACCATTTGATCATATTGATCCAAACTACGTGGTACTGAACCCGGAAAACGGCGATCCCTTTATTGAAGATCTACCCTATACCTACCAGAATACTTTTGGCACTGCGGTATGCCTTAATGTGATAGAGCATGTGCAGAATCCTTTCCGGGTTTTTGCAGCCTTATACCAGATAATGAAACCAGACTGCCTGCTCATTATTGAAACGGTATTTTCCTTTCCGTATCACCCCTCACCCAATGATTTCTGGCGCTACACTCCCGACTGCCTGCGTTACCTCAGCGAATTTGCAGGATTCAGGGTGCTAGAATGTGACTGGCGTCTCTCTATTCCTGCAAGTCGTGGTATTCTCAACGGGCAAAACGGGGAAGCCCAGGAGATCCGCTCCGTTTATGCGGTACTGACAAAGGAAGGCTTTGCTGCTCGCCAAGGTCTAAAATTAAAGTTGCCAGAGAGGTTTTCGTCCAATGAGGCTGCTAATCAAATCATTCGAGAGACACGACCATGAGTTTTAATGGCAAAAAAGTTCTAATTACTGGCGGACTCGGTTTCATCGGTTCAAATCTTGCCATCCGTTTGGTGGCTCTAGGCGCCGATGTCACCTTGGTTGACAGTCTGATCCCTGAATATGGCGGCAACCTCTGGAATATTGAGCCGATCAAGGACAAGGTTCGTGTCAATATCTCGGACGTTCGTGACGAACATGCGATGAAGTATCTGATTCAGGGACAGGACTATCTGTTTAACCTTGCAGGGCAGACCAGTCATGTTGATTCCATGAACAACCCATATCCGGATCTGGAGATCAATGCCAAGGCACAACTTTCCATTCTGGAAGCTTGCCGCAAATATAACCAGGGAATCAAGCTGGTCTTTGCCAGTACTCGCCAGATGTATGGTGCACCGCAGTACCTGCCAGTTGATGAAAAACATCCGCTGGCTCCCGTTGATGTTAATGGAATCAACAAGATGGCGGGTGAGTGGTACCATCTTCTTTATAATAATGTATATGGAATACGCGCCTCGGTTCTGCGTCTCACGAATACCTACGGGCCCTGCATGCGGGTGAAGGATGCCCGGCAAACCTTCCTTGGAATCTGGATTAATCGGATTATCTCAGGTGAGCCTCTCTTAGTGTATGGTGACGGCAAGCAGATTCGCGATTTTAATTATGTGGATGACGTGGTGGATGCCATGATCGCATGCGCTACCTCGGAAGACGCCAATGGCCAGATTTTCAATCTTGGTGCCGATGGCCCAATCAATCTTGAAGATACGGCCCAGTTATTGGTTGATGTTGCCGAAGCCGGTTCATATCAAATAGTCCCTTTCCCGTCTGATAGAAAAGCCATCGATATCGGTGACTATTACGCTGATTACCGCAAAATTCGGGCGAAACTGGGCTGGAAACCAAAAACCGACCTGCGTGAGGGTCTTACAAGAACTCTTCGCTATTATAGAGAACACGGTTCCCATTACTGGAGTAGCGCTAATGACTGAATCGATACCCACGGCGAATCTTCTCCGCCAGTATAACCGTCATGCTGATGACATCAAGCGTGCAACCGAAAGGGTCTTTGACAGCGGTTGGTATATTCTCGGCAAAGAGGTGCAGGCGTTTGAGCAAGAATTTGCAGAGTGGCTTGGTGTTTCAGGCTGCTGCGGCGTTGCGAGTGGTACGGATGCGCTGGCCCTGGCACTACGGAGCTGTGGCATTGGTCCTCGTGACGAAGTAATTACGGTTTCTCACTCTGCTGTGGCTACGGTAGCTGCCATAGAACAGATTGGCGCTATCCCGGTTTTTGTTGATATATCCCTTCATACGCGCTGTATCAATCCGGATCTCATAGCACAAGCCATATCGTCAAAAACGAAGGCAATTGTGCCGGTGCACATTTATGGTCAACCGGCTCCAATGTCTGAGATCATTCAAATAGCCAAAAAACATAGTCTCAAAGTAATTGAAGACTGTGCTCAAGCACATGGAGCAACAATAGAAGGCAAGAAAGTGGGAACATTTGGTGATGCCGCAGCCTTCAGCTTTTATCCAACCAAAAATCTTGGGGCAATGGGTGATGGTGGTGCCGTAGTTTCAAATACAGTTGAAACGAATAATAAATGTTGCTGGCTTAGAGAATATGGTTGGAAAGAGCGTTACATATCCCATCTTCCCGGTATCAACTCGCGTCTTGATGAACTACAGGCCGCTATTCTGCGGGTTAAACTGCCCTTTTTAGATGGATACAATGATCGTCGCCGGTGGATCGCTGCACAATACTCAAAAGCTCTTCAACGTAGCAGCATTACTCAGCCTGCTGAAATAGCCGGTACACTTCACGCCATGCATCTCTATGTTGTTGAATCGACACACCGTAACCAGCTACGTGATTATCTTTTACAACACGGCATATCAACGGCAATCCACTATCCGATGCCGATCCATACACAACCGGCATATAGTGGCAGAATCAGTGGGAATGCTTCTCTAACGGTTACAGAGGCGTTGTACGAAAGAGTACTTTCTCTTCCAATGTATCCGGAGCTTACGGATGAAGAAGTAATGAAAATCTGCGATGCTTTGGCGCGGTACGGAGACCTTGATACATGATCAGACGTCACTATTGCACCTATTTCGATAGAAATTATCTCGTTCGCGGACTGTCACTCATCTCATCTCTAAACCGACATGAACATGATTTTACAATTTTTGTTGTATGTCTCGATGAACTGACAAGGATCATACTGACGAAGCTTGATCTTGACAATGTCGTCCTTGTACCTCTCCATGAAGTAGAAGATCGTGACACAGCCTTGTCAGCAGCGCGCCACAATAGAAGTCTTGTGGAATACTACTGGACGCTAACTCCATCTGTCATCCTTTATCTGCTGAAAAAATATCGTCTGGAAAAATTGACGTATTTAGATTCGGATCTGTTTTTTTATTCATCACCAGATCCAATATTTCAGGAATTCGGAGATAATTCAATTCTGATTCATGCGCACAGATTTTCTGAAAAAAAACGTGCGTTGGAGATTCACGGAACGTTCAATGTCGGATTGTTGGTCTTTAAGAGTGACGATAATGGGTTGGCTTGTCTCAAATGGTGGCGCGATCGGTGCAACGAGTGGTGTTATGCGGTCGTAGAAGATGGCAAATACGGTGACCAACTTTATCTGAATGACTTTCCAAGACTTTTTAAAAAGGTGCATATACTTGAGCACCCCGGCGCAGGAATAGCACCATGGAACCATGAACAGTACAGGATTTCAACCGATGCTGTTTCAGGAAAACGCTTTGTTGACGAACATGAGCTGGTCTTTTACCATTTTCATGCTTTAAAGTTCTTTCAACCAAACATTATTTACCCTGTCCCGTATAGTAATTATGATTTCCCCAGGAAAATACTGGAAACATGTTATCTCCCTTACCTTTATGCCATCCATGACTCAATTTCGATGGTCTGGGGAGTAATTGAAGACTACGGATTCGGCCTCTATTCTAATTGGGTCTTTGATGCCCCTATGGTCGCGACAAATAATCTACACATAGATATTATTGAAAGCAGTCTGAAAAGCAACCAGTGGTTTGCCCTCGACAAAGTTTGGAATTGTTACAACGCACAGTATTTGACAGAATAAAAATCACAAGGTTACGTAGTTTGCGGATATGAAAAATAGCACCCTCATACAAAACGGGATTTATTTCCACTCTGATTCGGCCAAGCTATCCTACGTGGCATTATGTCTTGGTGATGGCCTTCAACAGCTGGGCATACCGGTTTACGCAAACGTAGATTATTCTCATCCGCTTACTGAATTCAGACTAACAGCAACAGAAGATACTCAAGTTCTGGAGAATAGTTGTTGCGCGGTTATGTCAGTAGAGGCGTTGTGTGAACAATATCCCTATCGGATAAATAATATAGAACCGATTCATGATCGAACGATTGCAATCAGTATGAACGATAACATAGCCAATGTTCTTTTTGACCGAAGTGTCCCGCTTTTATGTACGCACGAGAACCGATTCAGAAAAATTGAAGGTGCTCGCATACCAATTGCTTTTGGCGTGAGTCAGGCAATGAGGCACGCGGTGGATCTCCCAAACTTTGACCAACGCAGGGAATATGTGCTGCGAAGTTTCAGGCCTTCTACTCGCCAGGATGTGAGAGCGTGCCTTGACCTGGCACTTATCCCTGCACTTCAAATGGTAATTCCAGTAGAGACTCATTATACTGATCAGCAGAGCGACTTCATGGATTTGCTATCTAATACCCGCTATTGCCTGAGTTACGGCGGATGTTTCTCCCAGAATCTTTGCCTTTCTCCGACGTTTCAGGCCATTGAACCGTGCCGTGAATTTTATTCCCACATCACCTTCAGTAAAGATTCTGTGGTTGACCGTTGGGATAGCTGGCGTTTTTGGGAATCGCTTGTGTCCGGTTGTGTCACCATTCACCTCGATTTTGACCTGTATGGTTTTGCTCTTCCTGTTATGCCGGTTAATTGGCACCACTATGTTGGAATTGATCTTGCCAATATAAACCGTGATATCGAACGGATAATGGATGAACGGCATCGAATGGAGGAAATTGCTCATAACGGTCGTCTCTGGGCAATAGAACACTACTCGCCAATTGCAGTTGCCAGGCGTTTTCTTAAAACCCTAAGCGTACTTTATCCCGAAGGATAGAAACCAGAATGCCTCTCCCACCTTGCATATCCATTGTTACGCCATCCTATAACCAGGCACAGTATCTTGAAGAGTGTATGGACTCGGTATTGAGCCAAGGGTATCCCAACCTTGAATATGTTGTCATGGATGGCGGTAGCACCGATGGCTCGGTGGAGATCATCAAAAAATAC
>JAYTVV010000064.1:0-1866 GCA_043743795.1 Geobacteraceae bacterium | reverse complement strand
CCGCAGAGCTTCCAGGACGGGATGCAGGCAGGTCGCTTTGGCAATGGAGGGTGCTTCCAGGCGGATAATTGATTCAATATCCGTAATTGCCGGCTGGCCCGAATTGGGTGGGCCGTCCTCGTGGAAGATGACCTCACCACCCCAGGCCTGTGCTTCCAGCGGAGCATGAAAGAAACCGTACAGGCAGTCATGTCGATAGCGCGCCTGCATCCGCAACTGACCTGCTGCCACATGGGCCCCCGTGCTGAAATACTCTCTGATGCTCATGCCCAGCTCTTTGGCGCCGTGCATGGTCACAAGCAGAAAGAACGGCACGCGGTCCGGCTCCCGATGCCCCAGGGTCGTCAATACCCGTTGCATCGAATTATACGTTTCCATGTGGAACCTCCCTGGTCAGGGTGCGGAGAGTCTTTATCACCCCGGATGCTGTCGGACTGGTGGCATCGGCACCCACCTCACGCCACAGGTTCGGATCAAAGCGGAAGGGGGCCCCACCCACAATAAGCTTCACATCCATCCCGCGAGATGTAAAATGTTCCTTGAGCTGTTGTACCCGTAATGCGGAGTTAAGCATGAGGGTTGAAACCAGCAGGATGCGGATGTTATCGTTCTGTACCTTTTCGACCAGCTCTTCCAGTGATATCGGTCCGTAATCCTTAAAACTGTAACCGGCCGTATGCAGAACGGAGCAGACGATGCGCTTGCCCAGTACGTGAAAATCCTCCAGCACCGCAACCGCCACGCCAAACTCTTTTATTTCTTCGGGATTGGTGGTCGCAATTTCATCCAGCAATGCTTCGCACAGGCGACCGCTCATGTAGACCTGGGCCAATGACAGGTCGCCCCGTTGCCAGCGGTCTCCGATCTGATCGAGCACCGGGACAATCACCTCTTCTGCAAAGCGGGTTGCGGTCATTCCCGAAGTTTCAAAGGCCAATGTCAGATGTACCTTGTTGATTGACAGCAAGGCTGATGTGACGCGCTCGATTGTTGTTGCAAGGTCGGTATCCAAGAGATCCTCCTGTGGTCGAAGCCGGGCAGCGGCAGTGCTTCCAGCTGTTACTTTAACCTGATATGGCTTCCTCATTCGGCGGCCCGTTTACCGGCAATCTGACGGTAAATGTGGAACCGCAGCCTAGCTCACTTGCCACCGTGATCTCGCCGCCATGCTTGCGGATGATGTCGTAACTTATGGAAAGTCCGAGTCCGGTTCCCTTGCCAACCTCTTTTGTCGTAAAGAACGGTTCGAAAATTCGCTGTTGTATCTCATCGGGAATGCCGCAGCCGCTGTCGGCCACCGAGACAAAAACGCTCTCTTCCCCACTCCATGTGCGAACCGTGATGACCCCCTGGTTTTCACCGATGGCGTGGGCGGCATTCACCAACAGATTGAGAAACACCTGATTCAGCTGCTGCGGGTGACATTTTATCTGGGGAATGTCGCTAAAATCCCGATCAAGCGTCGCTACATATTTTATTTCATTCCAGGCAATGTTGATGGTGGTTTCCAGGGCTTCATTGAGGTTGATCAGGGCACATTCGGCCTGATCAACCCGTGAGAAACTCTTGAGATCCTGCACAATCCGCCGTACCCGCCCGGCGCCATCCTGACTTTCGGCAATCAACTCGCGGGAATCATCGATGATAAAATCAACCTTGAGTCGTTTCCTGACCTCCTTGAGCTTCTCTGACTCGGCACTACCCGCGCAGGCACCCATCGCCTGGTCTGTGGCACCGATGAATTCCGCCAAACGATCAACATACTTGTTCAGCGTACCCAGGTTGCTGGAGATAAAGCCCATAGGATTGTTGATCTCATGGGCAACGCCCGCGGCCAACTGACCGATGGAGGCCATCTTCTCCTGC
>JAYTVV010000063.1:0-3098 GCA_043743795.1 Geobacteraceae bacterium | reverse complement strand
AAAATCGGTGGCCAGCGGATCGCTCAGATCAAGATGCCTCAATAGTGTCTTTTGATTGCCTTCAACAGTGATCTTGACGCGGGTAATCTGTGGATAGTTGGTGCAGACCGTATGTACGATCGAGTAGACCGCCAGCATCTCAGCCGAACTACCGGCGGGCAGATCGGAGGCAAAAGCCTGATTCATATCGACGACAGCCAGATCGCCTTCCACACGCACACTGTTCAAAGCGGCAGCCGCAGGCAAGGCTTCTTCCAGCTCTCCCACCGGTCCACTGATCAATTCATCCAAAAGGTCTTTCAAGCATTCTGACGTTTCGCCACAGGCCCCCAACTCACGCGCCTCGCGAGCCAACCGGGTACCGTCGGCAACAAAAAAGAGCACCCCCGTACGGGTTATGGCTGGTTTGTTAACCTGAGGCAGCGGCGCCACATTGCGACTGTCATGCATCTTCTTCCAGATCAGTACGCCAAACACCAGTGCAATAATCGTAAACGGAATCAGCAGATTAATGTTTATCTTCCTGCGCGGCATCGGCGGCATATACGTTAGTTCTCCTGACCGTCTTCTTCCAGGTTCACCTGGTACACATCCCCCAGACGTTCCCCCAGAAAACGGTTACCGACCCTGACAAATCCGGCCGGGATATCAGTCACATAATAATGATGGTTACCTACCTCTGAATCCGGGCGCCGACACTTTTTCTGAGAAAGAATCTCAGCCACGGTCCGGGCGGTTTCGGCGGCAGAATCCACCAGCGAAACGCCATGTCCCATGATCTCGGCGATCAATGGCTTAAGCAGCGGGTAATGGGTACATCCCAGCACCAGTGTATCAACACCGGCGTCCTTGAGTTCCTGCAGATAGGTCTGTGCCGTGAGACGGGCCACCTGATTATCCACCCACCCCTCTTCGGCCAGTGGGACAAACAGCGGACAGGCCTTGGTCAGCACCTCTGCCGTTGGGTCGAGGCGTTTGATGGCCCGGGTATAGGCGCTGCTCCGGATGGTACCGGCCGTGCCGATAACGCCGATACGACCGCTGCGGGAGACTTCCACCGCCCGCCGGGCACCCGGCTCTATAACCCCCACCACCGGAATCGGAAACAATCGTTTCAAGGTAGGAAGGGCAACGGCCGAAGCGGTATTACAGGCCACTACCAGCAGTTTTATGTCCCGTCGAACCAGAAACGCGGTAATTTCCCGGGCATAGCGGGTTACCGTCTCCGGTGATTTGGTCCCGTACGGCACGCGGGCCGTATCGCCAAAATAGATGGTGTCTTCCTGTGGAAGCACCCTGGTGATCTCTCGGAGGACGGTAAGTCCACCAACACCGGAATCAAATATGCCAACGGCCTGCCAGGACACGGCTGTCTCTCCTCACTTACCCGAATCGCACGGAGTTTCGAACTTTGAACTATATACTTTTTTACACTCTGGAAGCAAGCCATTTGAAAGAGATTTCCCTTGATGCCGGAGCCATGAATTGTGCTGAATTATCCTTGACAAACTCTTGAGCGCTGATTACCTTGTACCAAGAATTAGCACTCTTCAGCAATGAGTGCTATTTTTTTGAGGTCTGGCCATGGATGTTGAACTTTCAGCACGAAGCAGACAGATACTCGAGGCCATCGTCGAGGACTACATTGCGACCGCCGAACCGGTCGGCAGCAGTGCCGTCGCGCGTCGTCACGCCCTGACCCTGTCATCGGCAACGGTCAGGAATGTCATGGCAAACCTGGAGGAGATGGGCCTGCTGACCTCTCCCCACACCTCGGCCGGAAGAATTCCCACGGAGAAGGCCTATCGCTTTTACGTCGACTCGCTGGTTGGGCTTCGCCAGGTTACCCGTGAGGAAAAAAAACATATTATCCGCCACTGCCGACAATCCGGTGCCGGATTGCCGGAGATACTCAAAGAGACCAGTCGCGCCCTTTCTTCGCTCTCTAACTATATGGGTATCGTCGTGGCACCCAGCTTTACATCAGACATCTTCCGGCATATCGAGTTCATACGCATCGGTGCCCACAAGGTACTGGCAATCCTGGTTTCCACCAATGGCCTGGTCCAGAACCGCTTGGTTGAAACCGCCGATGATATCCCCGAGACGGACCTGCTCAGGATGAGTAACTACCTGAATGAGCTCATGCAGGGACTGACAATTTTCCAGGCCCGTGAGCGCATCCTGGCAGAAATGAAAAATGAAAAAACCCAGTACGACAGTATGATGTCGCGGGCCCTGCAGATCAGTGAACAGACCGTAGCGGTTGGGGGGGATGAAATCTTCGTGGAGGGGCAGGCCCGGATTCTTGACCAGCCTGAATTCAGCGATGTATCCCGCATGAAGGAGATGTTTCAGGCCTTCGAACAGAAAAGCCAGATGCTCCAGCTGTTGGGGCGCTGCATGACCGCCGATGGCGTTCAGATCTATATTGGCTCCGAGACGCCGGTCAGCCACTCTGCCGGGATGAGCCTGATCACCTCCCGCTTTACCACCGGAAACAACACCATTGGACTCCTGGGCGTTATCGGGCCGACCCGAATGGGTTACTCCAGCGTCATCCCGATTGTCGACTATACCGCCCGCCTGGTAAGCAGGCTTTTGAACAGTGCCTGAGCAATGCCATTGCAGTAAAACCACTCTCAAAGGAACCACGCGATATGAAACAGCATGATACCGTCGAAATCACTCCTGCAGCTGCCGCAACGGGACAAGAAACAGTCGAACCACCCCTTTCTGCTGAATCAGCAACGCCCGAAGAATACGTCATCCAATTGCAGGAACAGCTGGCCGCGAAGGAGACCGAGGTCCGCGACAATTGGGACAAATTCGTTCGCGAACGCGCCGACCTGGAAAATTATCGCAAACGGGCCAACCGTGAGAAGGAGGAATTACTCAACTACGGCAACAAATCGCTGATCGAGGAAATCCTGCCAATCGTGGACAACCTGGAACGGGCTCTGGCCCACGCCACGGAAGATGGCCAATCGGCGGTAGTGGAGGGAATCCGCATGACCCACGTCATGCTGGTGGCAGCCCTTAAAAAATTCAGCGTTACACCGATCGAGGCGGTCGGAACGGTCTTCGACCCGGCCTTT
>JAYTVV010000062.1:0-7514 GCA_043743795.1 Geobacteraceae bacterium | reverse complement strand
TCACCAAGTTCAGCCAAAAAATCAGGCATTCTCTGTGCTTCTGTCAGGTAATCAGGAAAGTTGGCGATGATTCTTCCTGCAACAGAAATATCTCTTGTTTCAACAACAACGCCGGCAGCTTTTGTAAAGGCATTGACAATTGGGAGCAAGGAGTATGTTGCCAGTGCAGGTGCCTCATCAATTTTGGACCAAATAATCTTCTGTGTAGTCATGATCTCTCCTTAGTTTTAATAGCCGAGTAGCCAAAGATGTTATGAGATATAGATCAAAAAAATGCATGCAATTTTTGATAAAACTATAAGTTATAACGATGCTTTACAGGCATGATAAAAATCCTGTATACAGTATACAAAACCCGTTTGACTGTCAAGGAAAATTCAGTTCAAGTTAAAGGGCTGTGGCAATTGTAAACAGAGCCGCATCTATGTGCTATTGCAGTTATTTTTTTATGGAGTATCGACGCGCCTCGGCTGCTTCATCATGGCTGAAATTGCGCGGAATGACAAATCTTTGGCCGGGCCAAAGTCGTTTGGGGTCACGTATCTGATCGCGGTTGGCGCGATAGATGATTGGCCAGAGTGTTGAATCGTTATATATCTCGGTGCGGGCGGATATTTGCGGTAAGGTTTCACCACGGCGGACCGTATATGAAGTAGGTAATGACGGCGGGGTTTCTTTAGGTTTCTTCTGCACTGCTCGAGCTGTTTCAGCAGCCTCCACTGATGCGGCCAATTGCTGGGCTCTCAGTCGTATTTCAGCTTCTGCGGCATCTCGCATCAACTGTTCTTCCTCAGCTTTCGCAGCGAGCTCAACTAAACGCTGCTTCCTTTCAGCAGCAAGTCGCTTCTTTATCTGCTGAATCTCTAACTGCAGCATCTCTGCTTTCTGAAAGGCCAAATGATAAAAAATATCTGCGCCTTTATCATCTTCACGAACGTGATAGAGAGCTTCACCATGTTCAAACGTTTCAAGCAGACTTCTGTACTCCTGCGGGAACAGAGTCGGAGCATCACAGCGACCAAGATCCTCAACCAACGGCGCAGCCTTGCTGCGCCAGGTAGGAACCGGAGTAGAACAGGCCGCCAGCACTGCACTAAGCAACAATATGCAAATGGCTTGGCGGCCCTTATCAAACATAATCAGGCTTGCTTTTCGGCGAGACGGATACCAAGTTCGCGGAGCTGTTTGGTATCAACAGACGAAGGAGCTTCCGACATCATGCAGGTACCCTTCTGTGTTTTAGGGAAGGCAATTACATCGCGAATTGAGTCGCTGCCAGTCAGAAGCATTATCAATCGGTCCATACCAAAGGCAATCCCGCCATGAGGTGGTGTGCCAAACTCCAGAGCATCCAGCAGAAAGCCGAACTTGCTGCGCGCATCCTCAACACTCATGCCAAGTAATTTGAACATCAAAGACTGAACATGTTCCTGATGAATTCTAATGGACCCGCCACCGATTTCATTACCATTCAAGACAAGATCGTACGCCTTGGCGCGGCAGCGACCCGGGTCTGACTCAACAAAATCAAGATCTTCATCCATCGGTGCAGTGAACGGATGGTGAACCGCGCACCAGCGTTTTTCGTCTTCATCCCACTCAAGCAGCGGGAATTCGGTAATCCACACAAAGCGGTAATCATCTTTACTGGTCAGCTTGAGGAGGTTCGCCAGATGGTTGCGAAGCTTACCGAGCGAATCGTTGACTACTTTTGGCTTGTCAGCAACGAAAAAGAGTAAATCCCCTTCTTCCGCACCAAACGTATTGTTCATTGTAGCAATTTCTTCCGCAGTGAAGAACTTGGCAATCGGGGAATGCCACTCGCCATTTTCAATTTTAACGTATGCCAGGCCTTTAGCACCGTATATTTTGACAAATTCGGTCAGATCATCGATATCCTTGCGGGAAAACTTCGCGCACCCCTTGGCATTTATCCCCTTGATTATTCCGCCTTTTGAAGCGACATCAGCAAAGACTTTAAAGCCGGAGACTTTAACGATATCAGTCAGATCACACAGCTCCATGCCGAAACGCAAATCAGGATTATCAAGACCGAAACGACGAATAGCCTCGGCATAGGTAAGCCGCTCCACCGGAAGCTGAACGGAGACTCCTTTCGCTTCTGTGAAAACACGGGCAATCAGCCCTTCCATAACCGTGATGATGTCTTCCTGGTCAATGAAGGACATCTCGCAGTCAATCTGGGTAAACTCCGGCTGACGGTCAGCACGCAGGTCTTCATCGCGGAAACAGCGGACAACCTGGAAGTACTTATCAAAACCGGAAATCATCAGGATCTGTTTAAATATCTGGGGAGACTGCGGCAGAGCATAAAAATGGCCCTGGTTGATACGTGACGGCACCAAAAAGTCACGTGCTCCTTCCGGAGTTGACTTGGTAAGAAATGGCGTTTCAAGCTCGATAAAACCGTTGTCGGTCAGATATGAGCGGGTCAACTGAGCGACCTTTGAACGCAGGATCAGGTTATACTGCAGCTGGGGGCGACGAAGATCAAGATAGCGATATTTCAAACGGATATTTTCATTGATGTCGCTATGCTCATCAAGCATAAAAGGAAGCGGCTTGGAGCGATTGAGCAACTTGCATTCAAGCACCTGAATTTCAACTTCGCCGGTCTTCATATTCGGATTGACTGTGCCTTCCGGACGAGGGATAACCTTTCCCCTCACGGCCAGAACAAACTCGCTCCGGACTGACTCGGCAACAGCATGGCCGGAGATGTTGACTTCGGGGTCGAACACAACCTGGGCAATCCCCTCGCGATCACGCAGGTCTATGAAAATGAGTCCACCATGGTCACGGCGGCGCAGTGCCCACCCCATCAATATAACCTCACTACCGATATCTGCTGCTTTCAGATCACCACAGTAATGTGTCCGTTTCCAATTCCCAAGAAAATCCATAGTATCCTCCTATTACAAAATAGTGATTAATTAATCAATTTTCCAATGTTCCCAAAACGAGGCATGAGTTTATCCCGATCCCACGACCAGTATTTGATAAACGCCAGTCCCTTTATCTGATCCCGCCGGACAAACTTCCAGAAACGACTGTCGTAGGAACGATCACGGTTATCCCCCATCACGAAGTACGAACCTGCCGGCACCGTAACGGGGCCGAACGTATCACGCGGATTCATCTCTTTTGGAATAATATCTTTTTCTTTATGTACTTCATGGATATTTTCATACAGCTTGCCGTTAACGTAGACCTTCTTTTCTTTTCCCTCAACCACATCACCGGGTATACCGACGACACGCTTGATAAAGTCTTTGCTCGGGTCTTCAGGATACTCAAAAACGATCACATCGCCCTGACGAGGATCGCGAACCGTCAGGACACGCGAATCAACAAAGGGAATTTTAGTACCGTACATAAACTTGCTGACCAGAAGATGATCACCAATCGCAAGCGTATCCTCCATCGAACCGGACGGAATCTTGAACGCTTGTACAAGATAGGTACGGATTACCAACGCCAGCAGTACCGCTATTGCAATTGATTCGGCATACTCACGAACCAGACCTTTTCGTTTAACCGGCTCGGTCTGGACCGTAGCTGCAACTTCCTGCGATGCTTCCTGATGTTCTTCCATGCGAATTCCTTTATGAACTGTAGTCTGTCAGTCGACCTTCAGAATTGCCAAAAACGCTTCCTGCGGCAACTCGACGTTACCGACATTTTTCATCCGTTTTTTGCCCTCTTTCTGTTTCTCCAACAACTTCCGTTTGCGGGTAATATCCCCGCCATAACATTTTGCCAGAACATCCTTACGCATGGCCTTGACTGTCTCACGGGCAATAATCCGGTTACCGATAGCTGCCTGAATAGCCACCTCGAACATTTGGCGTGAAATTAGCTCTTTCATTTTGGAGACAAGATCACGACCACGGAAATAGGCTTTTTCGCGGTGCAGGATCAGCGACAGGGCATCAACAACTTCCCCGTTGATCATAACATTCATGCGCACCAGATCACTCTGACGATATTCCAGATGTTCATAATCAAGAGAAGCATATCCTTTGGTAATCGATTTGAGACGGTCATAGAAGTCAAGTACGATTTCATTCAACGGCAGTTCATAGATAATCATGACGCGTGTTGGAGTCAGGAACTTGATCTCACGCTGCACGCCACGCTTGTCTTCACACAGCGACAACACGCCGCCGACAAAATCGTTGGGCACATGGATATGAGCCAGAATAAACGGCTCTTCGAGATACTCGGTACTTTGCAGTTCAGGCATCTGGTTGGCGCTCTGAATGGAATATACTTCGCCATTCATTTTATGTACCCGATACACAACGGTCGGAGCGGTTGTGATCAGCTCAAGCCCGAACTCCCGTTCCAGACGTTCCTGAATGATTTCCATATGCAACAGGCCGAGAAAACCGCAGCGGAAACCGAAACCGAGTGCCAACGACGTTTCCGGCTCAAAAGAGAATGAGGAATCATTCAGTTTCAGTTTTGCCAGTGCATCCCGCAACTGTTCGTACTGAACGGTGTCGATCGGGTACAGACCGGAGAAAACCATCGGCTTGACCTCTTTAAAACCATCCAGGGCCTTCTCGCACTGACGATGCAGCAGCGTGACCGTATCACCGACCTTGGCATCCGCAACGTCCTTGATTCCGGCAATTATGAAACCGACCTCTCCAGCAGCCAGCTCCGGCACCTCAATCATCGTCGGCGCAAAAACACCTACTTTAAGGGCCTCAAACGAACTGTTGGTAGACATCAACTGGATCTTGTCACCCTTTTTGAGCGTACCATCAAAAATACGTACCAGAATAATAACCCCCTGATACTGATCATACCAAGAGTCAAACAGCAGCGCTTTGAGCGGAGCATCAGGGTTACCGACCGGAGGTGGAATTTTCTTGACGATCTCCTCAAGGATCTCGTGCGTACCGATTCCCTCCTTGGCACTGGCCAGCACAGCATCATGGGCATCAATGCCGATGATATCCTCGATCTCCTGCTTGACCCGCTCCGGGTCGGCAGCCGGCAGATCGATCTTGTTCAAAACCGGGAATACTTCGAGGTTGATATCAAGAGCAAGATACACATTGGCCAGAGTCTGAGCTTCGACCCCCTGAGATGCGTCCACCACCAGCAGACCGCCTTCACAAGCGGCCAGAGAGCGTGAAACCTCATAGGTAAAGTCAACATGTCCCGGGGTATCGATCAAGTTAAGAACATAGTCAACACCGGCATCAGAACGGTAGTTAAGCCGTACTGTCTGGGCTTTAATGGTAATGCCCCGCTCCCGCTCCAGATCCATTTTATCAAGGAACTGATTCTGCTTATCCCGGTCGGAAACCGTACCGGTATATTCAAGAAGGCGGTCTGCCAGGGTTGATTTACCATGGTCGATATGAGCTATAATGGAGAAGTTGCGGATTCTGCTGATTTCCATGGATTCCTTCGTACTCTAAAAATTAGGACTGTGGAGAATAAATAAAGATGGCGGGAAAGTAAAGGGGAAAAGGGGCAACTTGACGTCAAACCTTGCTACTGTCGTGGTTTCACGCGGTACATTTAGACCTGTTTCTCGGCAGCACGCAATAACAATGCGTTAAATAAAGCACGAAAGAGACTACTACCAGCTGGCAGGCACCGTACCCACCACATGTTGTGCTTTTCCGTCATAAACTGTAAAATCCACAATACAAATTAAGGGGACTGCCACTGGCGAAATCATATCGATTCCGTTGAGTATGCCCCCCGGTAATCAGTTGCTCATGGTTCTCTTTATGATATAATCACACGACACAAATCACTACAGAAGGGAGCACTGCCATGTCCACCCGCCGGATTGCAAAGATATTCAAGAGCCGCCCCACGATTGAAGGGGCCGGGGTTCATCTGAAACGAGCCTTCGGCTATTCCCAGGTACCGCAATTCGACCCGTTTCTGATGCTGGATGATTTTCACACCTCCAAACCGGAGGAGTATCTGGCCGGATTTCCCTGGCATCCGCACCGGGGGATCGAGACCATTACCTATGTGCTGGAGGGATTGGTGGAGCATGGTGACAGTATGGGTAACACGGGGGCCATCGGCGCCGGAGATGTACAGTGGATGACTGCCGGAAGCGGCATCATCCATCAGGAAATGCCGCAGCTGAGCCCGACCGGCACCATGTGGGGATTCCAGTTTTGGGCCAATCTGCCCGCTGCCCAAAAGATGATGGCGCCCCGCTACCGTGACGTCAAAGCGGCCGATATCCCGGAAGTGACTGTCGGGAACGACGTAACGGTGAAGGTTATTGCCGGTGAGGTTGGTGGTGTGCGGGGACCAGTGGGAGATATCGTAATAGAACCGGAAATGCTCGACATCAGCGTTCCGGCGGGATCCCAGTTCACTCATCCGCTCCCGGTCGGACATACCGCCTTTGCCTATATTCTGGATGGCGAGGGATACTTTGACGATCAGCGTGATGCCTATGCCTATGAGATGGTCGGCCACGGCTGGTCTGACACCGAACGCCGCTGTGCATGCGCGGCTGAAACCGTGGTGCTGTTTGAACATGCCGGCGATGCGGTTACGATAACAACGACGGACAAGCCGGTACGTTTCCTGTTTGTCTCCGGGAAACCTCTGGGTGAACCGGTCGCCTGGTACGGTCCGGTGGTGATGAATACCCGGGAAGAGCTGAAAGTCGCTTTTGAAGAGTATAACAACGGTACGTTCGTAAAGTAGTTTTGTCGTAAACGGGCCGTCTCCATCTGGAATATCTCGCAGAAATAATCAGGAGGATACTGACATGGGATCAAAAGGACGTGAAATTATCGGTATGGATGTGGACGAACTGCTGAATCTGCTGCGTAAAGCGTATAGCGATGAGTGGCTGGCGTATTACCAGTACTGGCTGGGAGCAAAACTGGTAAAGGGACCGATGAAGGATGCCGTCGGAGCCGAACTGCTGCAACATGCAACCGAGGAGCTGCTGCACGCCGATATGGTAGCGATGCGCATCATCCAGCTGGGAGGGACACCGGTAACCAAACCGGAAGAGTGGTACAAACACACCAACTGCGGATATGATGCGCCGGAGGACCCGTTTGTGAAAACACTGCTGGAGCAGAATATCAAGGGTGAGCAGTGTGCAATCGGTGTTTACAAGCGGTTGATGGATATTACACGGGAAAAGGATCCGGTAACCTACAATATTGTACTGACCATCCTGCAGCAGGAGGTGGAACATGAAGAGGATCTTCAGGCGCTTCTGGAGGATTATGAGCTGATGATGCGCGCGTTCAGGGAATAATCCTGCAGGTGTCGCGTGAGCTGCACCCGGCAGTTCTGTATACGACCCGCTTCCGTTGCTGCCTGCCGGAGGCGGGTCGTATTTTTATTCCTTCCGCTGTGCCCCGCGCCAGCCTCAATGGCACTAGGAGCCCGTCGGACTTGCACATGAGATTATGAGCAAAGGCAACGGGGCTCTTTTTTAAGCTTGATGTATTTGTCGGCTACGTGATCTACCGATT
>JAYTVV010000061.1:0-23377 GCA_043743795.1 Geobacteraceae bacterium | reverse complement strand
GCATGGCAACCAGCACAAGTCAGAGTTGCACCCCACTGGGCTGAGGCAACGCTGGCAATAATTCCACCACCACTGTGACAGTTGTTGGTAGAGCAGGTTCGCGTTGCAGGTACGTATGTCAAGGTAGTTGTGCCACCCTGAACGACATCAATTACATTATTAGTATGGGACGCACCCGGTTTAAGGACACCAGCAACCGTTACCGTGGAATTATGGCAATTTATACAACTTGATACACCAGCAGTTGAATGTTTTGCGTGGGTATTTGAACCAAGTACGTTAGCACCCTGGTTAGGGTAGTTTGGCTCACCGGCAATTGATGAAACGGTAACACCAGTTCCGGTAGCGCCACCATGGCAACCTTTGCAATCAAGTGCCTGTACAGCAGCATTCCAGCTAGGGTTGGTTGGCTCAAGTATGACACTGGCAATCGTAAGACCCTTTTTGGCGGAACTATGGCAATAGGTGGTACAAGTTGTCAATGAGCCGACTGTGTAACCACTCTTGTAGGCCCTGGCACCGGAATAGTTAACATTAACTGCGCTAATTGTTCCATTTCCGTTCTGATCATGTCTTGCAAGATTTACGATTGGCGAATCACTTCCCTGAGCTACTGTTGAAGCATGACATTCACCGCAGGTGTAATTGGTTCCAAGAACTGCAGCATTATCTGTGTGAGCGGCATGCTTGTTTGTGACGATTTTTACAGTGTCTGCCGAATTGAAGCCATGGCAGGCATTACAGAAATTACGTGTGTCACCCCAGATTGCATCAGCATGACACGCGTTAGTTGAACAGGTTTTAGTTGCTGCTGTATATGTCAGAGTAGCAGTGCCACCCTGAATAACATTTATTGTCTTATTGAGGTGGATACCGGTAGCGAGAAGTGCTCCAGCAGCATCAACTGCATTTCCGTGGCATTTTACACAACTAGTAACACCTGATGTAGTGTGTTTTGCATGAGTATTCGCATTTGGTAAACCGGCTCCTGCGTTGGCATAGTCAGGGGCGCCTGTTCCTGTACTGGTACCGTGACAGCCGTTGCAACCGAGTGTTGTGGCAGCTTTCCAGTTGTCAACTGCCATTGAAAGCTGCGTACCTTTTCCGTTAGTATGACAGTAAGAAGCTGAACAGATACCAGTTGCAGTTGAATATGTTGAGCTTTTACCGGCTTTAACTCCTGAATAATCACTAAAACTGTTCATGTGCTTGGCAGGAGTGCTGATAACAGTGTTACTACTCACTGTTTTTGAGTGACAATCAATACATCCAAAGTTTGTACCAAGAAATGCGGCATTATTAACATGTGCGGCATGTTTTGCAGAGAGTGTACCTGTAGTTCCGTCTCCGTGGCAGCCGGCACATCCAAGTGTCGCTCCCCATTGAGCAGCAGCAACGCTCGTAACAATACCACCACCACTGTGACAGTTGTTTGTCGAACAGGTTTTTGTTCCGGGTACGTAGGTCAGGGTGGCTGTGCCGCCCTGAACAACAGTGATCGCTTGGTTAATGTGGATACCGCCGGCGACAATCGCTGCGGCTGCATCAACTGTCGTACCGTGGCAGTTTACGCAGCTGCCGACGCCGGTAGTGGTGTGTTTCTGATGGCTGTTTGCTTTGGCAAGACCGGAGCCTGCGTTGGTGTAGTTAGGCTCACCAGCGGCGGTCGGGACAAAGGCGTTAGTTGCATCGCTGCCGTGGCAGCCGGTACAGGTCATAGTCGCAGCGCCGGTCCACAGGGCAGCAGCCATACTTTTCTGAGTACCTTTACCGTCAGTGTGGCAGTAAGTGGCCGAGCAGTTACCGGCAGCGTAGGTGCTTGATTTACCGGCGCGAACACCGGAGTAGTTCATCAGGCTGTTAACATGGTTGGCTGGTGTGCCGATAACCGTGTCGCTGCTGACGGTTTTGGCATGGCAATCAACGCAGCCAAAGCTGGCAAGGGTGCCGTTGTTGATATGCTGAGTGTGTTTGCCGGTAGCAAGAATGTTGGAGCCAAGAGCTGCAGGACCACCGTGGCAGCCGTTGCAATTCAGATTCGCAGCGGTATTCCATGCTGGCGAAGGCACATAAACAGGCGTGGTCTGACCAGAGCTATGGCAATACGCTGTTGAACAAGAGCCAAAGGTTGGTGTTGCACTCCCTGATTGTGCAAACTTTGCACCCTTTGTATATGTCAGACTTTTGGTTGTATTCGTAGTAACGTTTATAAAACCGTCTCTATGATTTGTTGAGTAAGTGGCGGACGCAGGGCCGTGACATGGAGTACATGTTGCCGGCGATGTTGTGACAGGTATGTGTTTGGCATGACTACCTTTAATACTACCTGTTGTAATGTTACGGTAGGTAGATTCAACAGGACGAATGTCAGTTGTTGAATTTACGGGAGCGTGGCACGTAAAGCAGGTGGCGGCTTCCGCAATGCCACTTAGTCCGGTTGCGCTAGCGATGGTTAGAACTAGAGCAACAAGCAAGCGAGTTGTTAAAGCCTTGTTTTTAGGAAATTTCATACCTGACTCCTTGGAATCAATATCTTGAACTTTATACATAGTCATATCAATATACTCCACTCACTATTCTGATTACCAAGCCGTCGTGGGCTGGAAATGACAGCTTACGTTTGAACATGTCATGGTTGAGGTGTTAAAACGCTTCGGTCGTGTATCATCAAAACGGTACCCTGTGTCAGTAGCAATGTTTGTGTTCACATTTGCCTTCTGTACAGTACCTGAGATGTTGTGATGCATATTGGATGACTCGTCTGGATGACAAGGCATACAAGGAGTAAAGCCGTCAGTAGCTTTGACAGTAGCAAGCATATGTGTCGTATGGTGTCCGCCACCACCAACATAGCCGCCATTGAATGTTTCAAGTCTGGCATTTTCAAAATTACCGGCAATGCCCAGACCAGTCATGTTAGCAACCGGTGGGTATCCGTGACATGAATCGCACGCACCATTCGCATATTTAATACCGTCTAAATGACGCTTACCAAGGGTACCAGTTGTATCACCATTGTGGCCATGACAGGCGTTACATTGATTGGCTGATGTATCAGTTACAGCAGCGCCGCCAGTGTGGGATCCTGCCTTGCTGAACCCGACACTACCTGGCACGAGGTGACATTTTTGGCAGTTGGCAAGACTCTTGCCGCCGTCTGCAATGTATGCAGCATCATTCCATGCAGGAACGGGAGCAGTACCGGGATCTACGACTGTACCGTATGCTGATGGGTTGTGACAGTAGGTATTTGAACAATTTGTGCCACTGTAGGTTGGTGTCAATGCACCCCACTTATTAGCTACTTTTGAAAAGACCGGAGTTGAAGTTTTATCAACGTGAGCGGTACCTGACACCGGTACAACATGGCATGATGCACAACGATAATCAATTGTACTGTAGTTACTAAATCCATTCAAGTAACGAAGATGGGTTTCATGAGCACCCTTCTTGGTATTTGAGCTTACAACATTACCAGTACCAACACCATTTCCTGCGGATGTAATTGGTGCAAACAGGTATTTGTTTGCAGCTATCGCTGTCGTTGCTGTATCGGAAAGCAGACCGTGGCATTTTGTACAGGTGTCTTTTCCGGTGTAATTAGCCGTCCATGTAGGAACTGCAATTGTGCCGTGACACGTGTTAGTACCGCAACCAGTGGTTGTTGTAAAATCAACGTTAACTGTACCGTTTACGTGCGAAGCTGCTGTTTCGGTAGTATAGGTGTGACACTTATTACAGTTGGCATTTGTTCCAATAAACGTAAAGTGTTTGGTATGTGCTCCGGTTGCAAGTGCCGGTGCTGATGTTGCTGTTTTATGACAGGTGTTGCAAAGGCCGGTTGCCTGAGCAGACCAATCAGTAGCGGTTGCGTACACCCCTTTACCATCGCTGTGGCAATACACAGCAGAGCAGGTTGTACCGACAGGTTGTGTACCGATAGCAGGCGACACACCACTGAACAGGACGTTCTTAATACCATTTGTGTGCGTTCCACCTACCATCTTAGCAGATGCTAGTAGAGTAGTATTGTTGCTTACAGTTGCTGCGTGACACGTCACACAGCCATATCCCATACCTGTTATATGCTTCGTATGTTGTGCCGATGCATTTGGATCATCATGGCATGTTGTACATTCAGAAGGCTGACCAATAATAGTACCTTGCTTGTTATTTCCCCACGCAATAGCACCCATTCCAGATTTCCAGATACCATTACCGTTACTGTGACAGTACACATTGTTACATGTCGCAGTTCCTGCAGTGTACGTAGGAGTCAGGCCACCGGTAGCAGCAATTGTACCGGCCGTATTTCCGGTAACGAATACCTGTTTAAAAACAGCGCTTCCAGACAAAAGGCCTTTTGAATTCTCCATATCCGCGCCTTTATGACATTCGTTGCAGTCAAAATCATTTGCATTTGGGCCACCACCAAGAGAGTGGCTCTTATGTGGAGTCGTAGCCTCATTAAAGCCACCTGCAGCAACATACCCGTTTGCGGGACCGTCGGTGCTTGCAGCATATGTTGAGAGGATAGGAGGCATACCATGACATTCATTAGTACAAGTCCCATTATTACCGTAGCTAAAGGCTCCTTTAACAGGAGTTGCCGACTCTGCATGGCTATGGCACCCAGCACAGTTAAGATGCCCTGGCTCCGGGAACGCTCCAGAGAGTGAGCCACCAACAAAGTGGGTAACCGGTGGAGTATGACACGTCTGACAAACACCGGTCTTATTGGCGTTGTAATAATTAAAGTTACCCGTTGAATTGCTCACGATACGCTTACTCAAACGACCTGCAGTTGTATATGTAAGGTACCGGCGAATAAGGTTATTGTTTGGTGTAACACCATCAGCACCTGGAGTAGGATCGTATTCAACATGAGCGGAGTGGCAGTCATTACACTGAACAGCCGGCTTGCTATTTTTCAAACCAAGGTTGTGATTTCGTGTGACGTGGCAGTTTGTGCAGATATTGATGTCGCTACCTGTTTTTCCAAAAGGGCTAACTCTCAGAAGATATCCGGCAGAACTGGAGATCCGACCAAAAGTATGAGTAGAAGAGAACGGGTCAAAGGTTGAAGTACGTGAATCGGTGTTGTGGATACCATGGCAGGTTGAACACACAACATTGTTGTTAACAAGCTTGACCTGACCGGTTGGGTTAAGAGCATTTGTAATTGGATTAGGAAGTATTTTTCCAGCAGTTTTTTTAGCTTTGACACTTGCTGAAGTATACGAAACGTTGACAGGATGTGAACCCAAATTATGATCAGTTACGTCGCGAGTACGGTGACAGTTACGGCACATTTGGTCATTATCATTTACCGCACGCAAGTAAGGAGCATTTAAAGAAGCCGGACCGGATGAGCCATGTACACTGTGGCAACGGTTACAGGCCAAGTTGCCGGGGTAACCTGTTTTATTGAGACCGTTAACATCTGTATCAACAGGTGCCTGTGCCCCTGCTCCAGGAATAGTATCCGCACCAAACCACTTGTGAGAAGATCTCATTAATATTGGCTGTGGCACCGTTGTCGGTATATAGAGGTTGGCAAAGTCATCTGCTTTAAATTGTTTTTTAGTATTCGGGTTACCAGGGGTATGACAGAGCAAACATGCATTTGTTGCATATGTTGCATCCGTGTTACCCACTGTTTTTCCGGCAGTATGACAGCTGTTACAGGTAAAGCCATAACCACCAGTGTCCGGATCATGTGCACCGGGAAGGGCAAAAGACATACAGGGCACCAGTAGTAACACTGCTACGATGAATAGTTTAACTGTTTGATTTATCATGACATACTCCTATCAAAACATGAAAATGATTAAATTTATTTATCGTGGCAGGTAAGACACAGCGCACTACCAACATTACTTTTAACAAGAAAGGGCTTTTGATTTGGATATGCGACCGGATCTATATGTGGGTCGTGACAGGTAGAGCATTCAACCCTCTTGCTTGCACCGAAGAAGCGAACCTTGCTATCCATGCCATTCCAGTCATGCAGGCCTTTGCCCACACCCTTGTCAGTATAAGCATTTGAATAGCTAAAGCCGATAGGATGATCATCAGTCAGGTTATCACCAGCCGAGCCGTTAGGTCCGCCAATATTCATGGCAGGAGCTGTTTGCCCGGTAAACATATCAGTAACGGGATCCGGCATTACAACTGGAACAGCCTGACCATTTTGCTTCGGTATCAAGCGCGAACCCGCAGGATAACCGATAGCCCCGGCAGCCACAGGATCAACTCCATTTGTCGTATTATGTAGAATATTCATTGCCGTTTTACCATCGTGGCAACCTAAACAAAGAAGCGATGGCGAACCAGCGGGTAGCGAAGAAAACTTTTTAACTGTATTGGTCAGCGTTGCTGAAGATGTATACAAGCGAAAATTGATATTTGAATTGTTAGCCTTATTCCAGAGCAATTTGTTCTGTCCGGCATTATGAGGGGTATGGCAAAAAATACATACCTGGGTTAACCCGGAAGCTGGTGCCGCACTGAATACATTTGATGGGCCGCCAATGGCTAAATTGTGCTTTGTATTTGCAACGCCCGTTGCTGCCATAGCTGCAGTTGCTGTTAAGGTCGCTGCGGCTATCAGCGCAAAAACTACATATTTTTTCAAGAATGGATTCATATCACAACCCTTATAAAGTGAAATGTTAGATATTAGGATAATTACCAGCTTTTCAGCCCAAGTGCTTTGCGGAGAATAAGTATTGCATCAACAATTTCAATTTTACCGTTTGGATTCGGCTTACCACCAACCAGTGGTCCAATATCATAATGAGCAAGCTCCTGTGCAGTTGGAGTCAGCCCATTTACAACTATGCGAATCGCACGGAGAGCATCCTGCACAGTCGGCTTGCTGTTAGCGTTCAATGTTCCATCCGGGAAGCTATAAGTGATTGTTTTTGACGTACTATTACCGGCGGCATCAGTAGCAATGACAAGAAGCGCGTCAGGAGAGTACATTACTCCCGCAAGGTCAGCTGTCCACGAACCATTTGCAACAACAACTGAACCAACTTGCAACGAACCATCCTTAACCACCACGGAAGAACCGGCCTCAACCGTTCCGCTAAGTTTTACGGGCATAACACCATTTACCTGAGCCAAAGTAAGACTCGGAGGCGTCATATCATAAATAACCGTGCGAACTATTGTCGACACATTACCAGCAGCATCTTTGGCAGTGACGGTTACAGGATAATTTCCTTCAGCAGCAAAGTCAACATTGAACGAATACGTACCGGCAGTAACAGGAACGACAAGGGGTGTTGAACCGTTAACGGCATATTCCACTGTTGTTGCAGTTGTGTCAGAGACGGTTCCACTTATGAGAACATTGGGGACATTTACCGCCACGTCCTGAACAGGAGTCATAACTGCAAGAACGGGCTTGGCTGAGTCAAAAGTAATCGAACGCTTAACCGAAGAACTACTTCCGCTAAGGTCAGTAGCAACTACTTCGATAGTATTAACACCAGGAACAAGCTCAACAGTAGCGCTCCAGTTATTGCCTTCAACAACAGCAGGGACACCGGCAACCGTGACGGTTGACGCTATGTTGACTGACCCGTTGATTACAAGCGTTGCATTTGATGTAAATGAATTATCAACCGGCACCGCAATTGCGACAACGGGTTTGGCTGCATCAAAAATGAGAGTTCTGTTGTCTGCGACAGCGTTGCCTGCTGCATCCACAGCAACAATAGAAATCAGATTGGATCCGTTCAAAAGTGTTACCGGCACACTAAATGCGTTGCCAGTCAATACCGCAGCAACACCATTAACTGTTACTGCCGCTCCATGCAGATCTGTTACTGTTCCAGAAATATTTTGCACAGGAGTACTTGTGTAGCTTCCATTAGCAAGCGCCGACACACTGAGTACCGGTGCTGTAGTATCCAAAGTCACTGACACTGAGGCAGTCGATTTTGCACTTTGTGCTATTTGGGCAGAAACATTTAAAGTATTTACACCGTCAACAAGGTTAACTACATAGCTCCATGTAGCACCCGAGACGAGTGCAGAACCGCTCACGGAGGTTGTTTGATTTGTTACTACAACTGACGAACCGCTATCCACGGTACCAGTAACAGTCAGTACAGTATTTTTTGTTATCGCTGAAGTAGCTGAAATTGTAACAGCAGGAGCAGGAAGAACATAATTAACAGTAATAGTTTGTGGTGCAGCACTGTTACCCGCCGCATCCTTCGCCGAAACGGTAAAGCTGTTATTCCCAATCGCAAGTCCTGAAACATCAACACTCCAAGCTGAACCGGAATAAGTCACAGTACCAACAACAGCTGTTCCTCCGGATGTAACCTGTACAGATGAACCTGCTTCAACAGTTCCGCCAAAAGCAAGCGAATTAACCATCACTTCAGCGGGAATCTGGTTAACAGTAAACACCGGCGGCGTAACGTCGACATAAATCGGGTTTTTTCCACCATCGATACCATAGGCTGTAATATTTCCAAAGCCGTTTACAACCAGCAAGCGATTATTAATTGCATCAAAAACGGCATCATTCGGGGTCATCAGCTGACCATTTGCAACGCCGACCGAACCGATGTAGTTTTTAGCCGTACCAACAACATTCAGCGCTGATGCCGTAGCAGGGTCGACAACTTGTACATTACCCTGAAATGAATCTACGACATACATCCTGCTAAGAGCAGGCGTCTGGCCTTTGCTGTATTCAAAGGCAACGGCAACCGGATAAAAAAACTGCATGGGACCAACCGAACCACCCAACGCCGTAGGCACTGCATTTCCAATACTTTTAACAAAATTACCATCTACGTCAAAAAACTGTACCCTGCTGCTGAGAGTATCTGCAACAACCAGCTGACGAGACACTTTTTCAAAGGAAATACCAGATGGCATCGAAAGCTTTCCAACCGGATTCATAACTGTCTTACCACTCGCATCAGCAGCCATACCCTTGCCGAATGCCTTCACAAAATTTCCGGATGCAGTATACACTTCTATTTGATTTGCGCGACTATCGGCAACGTAGACGAAACCAGTTACGTCATCAACCGCAACACCAACCGGATATTGAAGTTGACCACCGGTTAGCCGTCCAACTTCTTGACCGGTAGCAACATCATAGCCAGCGACAAAAGAAGCCTGACTGACAAGCAACGTACCGTCCTGCGCAAAGGCCAGGCCAGCAGGAGCTGCTTCAGTACGAATAGTCATCACCGGCACACCATAGACATTGAGCTTAACAACACCGCCGACGCGCTGGTCAGCAACATAGGCGTTACCTTCCGCATCAAGCACCATTTTTACTGGCGCGCGGAGCCCTTGCACCATCGGACTTAATACAGATACCGATGGTGATGTCGCTGCGAGAGAAACGACTGGCAGTGATATAACCGCTGCCACCAGCGCCATAACACCTAATGTTACAATTTTCTTCATTCGTACTAGCATCTCTATGCCTCCGTTATTGTGGAGTTTTTGTATTCTTCTTATTCACGTGGTGTTCAACTGTACCTATGAAGGAGCAATTACAATGCCAATACAGAATTTCACTTTAAATAGCCGAATTTTTTCATCCGATATCTGAATGCATCTATGCCCAGACTCAGTTTCTTTGCGGCCTTTGATTGATTCCATTCCGTTATTTCCAAAGCCTGTCTTATGAGTGCCTTTTCAACTTCTTCAATATCTATGCCTTCGGGCGGAAGGCGAAATGACGAGACGGGCGCATCAGATGACACCGAAGCTGATGCTTTCGCAGTGATTTCAAGTGGCAGATGGTCAAGCAGCAAGGTTTCGTTATCGCCAAGTATAATTGCCCTCTCAATGACGTTTTTTAACTCGCGAATATTCCCTGGCCATCCGTATTCTGTCATCATTTTTTCTGCAATTACTGATATTCCCTCAACTTTTTTATTAAAATCCTTGTTGTATAGCGAGATGAAATGATTGGCCAGCGGAAGAATATCCTCTTTGCGTTCACGCAGCGACGGAAGAAAAATAGGAATAACCTGTAATCGGTAATACAGGTCGTTACGAAACGTTTTTTCTTCTATCGATTTTTGCAGGTCCTTGTTAGTTGCAGAAATAATTCTAACATCTACAGTGAAAACACGACTGCCTCCGATACGTCGAAATGAGCGGTCTTCAAGAAAGCGAAGCAACTTGGCCTGCATCCCCATTTCCATGTCGCCAATTTCGTCCAGAAATACCGTTCCACCATCAGCTAATTCAAACAATCCTTTCTTTGTTGCCTTCGCATCGGTGAAAGCCCCTTTCTCATGACCGAAAAGTTCACTTTCAAGCAGGGTAGCAGGGACAGCGGCACAGTTTATCGCAATAAACGGCTTCTCAGCTCGATTCGAACTGTAATGAATCCATTTTGCGACCAACTCCTTACCGGTACCAGACTCACCTTGGACAAGCACTGTAGAAGCTTCACTACGGGCAACTTTATCTAGGACTTCCATCAGGTACTTAACTTGCGGACTATCACCAACTATATGCGGAGGACCATTTTTCTTTGTTTCAGTACGCAATCGGACAACTTCCTGTTTTAAATCAGAAGATTCCAATGCTTTTTTAACAACAATTGCCAACTCATCCAGATTAAACGGCTTGCTTATATAGTCATATGCACCAAGGCGCATCGCATTTACAGCATTTTCGAGGCCACTGTTGGCAGTAACCATAATGACGATTATATCATCATCATGATCCTTTATTTTTTCGAGCACATCAATACCACTAATACCCGGCAACTGAATATCAAGCAGGACCAGATCAGGCTGTTCCTCACGCACAAGGCGCAACGCGTCCTCACCACTTCCTGCAGTAACAACCTCGTAGCCCTGTTTTTTCAGGTTCTGCTCAAGCGACCAGCGGATAAGATGCTCGTCATCAACGACTAACAGTTTGTTACGTTTCATACCGTTTCCTCACTTACGTTCGTAATTCCAGGGTGACCTGCAGGAAGCTCAACCGTAAAGACCGTACCTGACGCATCATTGCTGGTGACACGGATATCGCCCTTATGCAGCTTCACAAGCTTGTTACAAATCGGCAATCCCAACCCGGTCCCCTGTGCCTTGGTTGTGTAGAACGGGGTAAATATTTTTTCCAGTATTTGGGGTGGAATGCCGGATCCTGTATCAGAAATATCAACGTGCACATATGCTATATCATTTTGAATTACCAGCGATGAAGTAACGCCAAGTACACCGCCTGATTGCATCGCTTGATAGGCATTCAGCATGATATTTAAAAAAACCTGCTGCATCTGTTTGTCATCGGCAAATACCGGGGGTAGACCCGGCTGCAACTCAATACGTTTTTCAATATTTGCTCCGCTGCGATGCTGTGAAGCAAATTTAAGAGTTGTAGTCAGAATTTTATTTATATCAACCCACGTAAGCTCCGGAAGTGAGGGTTTCCCGAAGAAAAGCAGGTCATTAACGGTTTTATCCAGTCGCGTCACCTGATCGACAACTTCACCCAAAATCGCTCCCCGCGGGTCGTCAGCCGACATATCGTCTTTGATTATCGTCACTGCAGCTGAAATCCCGGCGAGAGGATTTTTAATTTCATGTGCTATGCCGGCAGCCATTTCACCTATCGATGCTAGGCGATCAGCGCGTTCAAGTTGTTGAAAGTGGAGTTGTTCCAATTCCTTTTGAGCCATATCAAGGCGATCAACCATGGAATTAAAACTGCCAATCAGCCGGCCAATTTCATCTTTTCCTTTGTAGGTAATCCGGACAGCAAAATCACCTTTTTCGACTTTCAACATAGTCTCGACCATGTTATCAAGCGGATTTTTTACAAAACGCAGTAACAGGAAAGATATGGCGAAAGCTAAAAAAATAGTTATTGCAACAGAGGATATTACAAAAATCCTCGAGGCATCAAGCATCTGCATTTTTGTGCTATTCAGTGAATAGTTGATATTCAGAACTCCGATTACACGCGCTTTGCTGCCATGACAGGCATGACAGGCGGCTTCGTTATAGATCGGCTTCACCATCGCCAAAACCTCACCATAGGGAGGCACAGTAAATATGCTGTAGTTCTTTGGACTTTGGTAGATTTTGTAATCATTATCACTGACAGATCTGCCAACCTCATTTGGTATTGAAGAGCGCAGAATTATCCCATGCGGGTGAAATATCCGCACTCCTACCAACTGGTTATGCTGACCGACCATTGACAGGATTGAGCCGACGTCCTGAACATTGCCAAGATGCATGGTGTTATAAATACTGCTTTCAACGGTATGCAAGAGCAGCTCGGTACTTTCCCGAGCGTTATCAATCAGCATTTTCTGCTGATGACGAACATTAAAGATCGTATAGATGAATATGCCCGCTACAAGCAGGGATATAGTCGTTACGATTACACGTGTTGTGAGACTACGAAACATACGCAATGACCTTCGCTGCTGCAGAATGGCGTGTATTGGTATTATTTTTCACGAGGACCAAAAAAGGAAAGAATTGCATCATCAAGATTTACAACTTTACTGTTTGTATCAGATGGTAGTTGCGTATGGACCTGAGAAGCAGAATCATGTGGCGGAGAACTCTGCGGCAACTCAAACAGCAATGAAACGCTCCCTTTTGACGCAACGGCAGAGGTACTTGCAGACGAAAAAAGTTCTGCTATTGGGTCCACTTCCGGCGCCAAGGTAGGGATTTCGTAATTTTCGATCAGCTGGGCTTTAAACGAGAAGGCTTTTTCGTCAAATTCTCCTGTTTTCAGTCGGCGCATCATATCTTTGTGCTGCTCTTTCATCAACTCTTCTATAACAACTTCCAGACTCTCCATCTTCAAAATATCGGAATAACTGGTTTTTTTTGAGCTAATAATAACTCCGCCACGATAAAGCAGCGTAATAATGTGAGGGTTCGCTACGCCGCTGTCTTCGGTCTGGACGTGGAAGACTTCACCTTTGTACATCAGATTGTGATTAAATCCCAAGACCATTTCGACACCCTCTGCCTAAATTACGCCATTTCACGTTATCATATCACTTAAGATAATAGCAATCTGTTAAAACGCATAACAGCGTTGATATTAGCCATGACGATGTTGCCTAAATTATAGGCAGTGTAATTTGCCGTATATCGCCACGTATCACCATCTCGCATATCTTAGCATGGTTTTATGACATATTCATGCTGTGGCTTTATTTTGTTCGCTTCAGCATCTTAGTCACGAACACCCAAGAGAATCTTAATTTTTGCAACCGCTTCCATCGCATCTTTTGCATACAGGTCAGCACCAATTCTATCAGCATATTCCTGAGTCACAACAGCCCCACCGACCATCGTAAAAGTGGTTACTCCGGCAGTTCGAAGTTTTTTGAGTACATTGTTCATCTCTGACATGGTTGTAGTCATCAAGGCCGAAAGTCCGACAGCATCAACTGCAAACTCTTTTGCCTTGGCAATGATTGTAGCGGCCGAAACATTCTTGCCAATATCAAAAACTTCAAAGCCGTGATTTTCAAGAAGGGTACAGACAATATTCTTGCCTATGTCGTGAATGTCACCTTCAACGGTTGCCATAAGAATTTTTCCCCGGCTCTTGAACGCTTCACCATGCATCTCAGCTTTTAAACGTGTGAAACCTGCCTGCATGGTATCAGCAGACTGCATTACCTGCGGCAGAAAAAAAATGTTGCGTTCGAAACGACGACCTACTTCCTCCAGGCCAGGCATAAAACCAGCAGTACTTATCTCCATCGGCGCAAACCCTTCCGCAAGCGCTTGCTCTACCAACGCAACAATGCCATCACGATCGCCGCTAATAATCGCATGTGACAAACGCTCAAGAACCGAACCGATAGTCCCTGCCATCGCCAGAGGCAGATCAACGGTCATTTGTTGATCTCGATATGCTTCAATGTAGGCAGCGGCCTGATGGTCCCGATTGAGCAGTACCATCGCTGACCGCCACGCCGCCATCATCGTTTTATCCTTGGGGTTAATGATAGCGGCATCCAGGCCCGCCTCCATTGCCATAGCAAAGAATGCAGATGAAATCAGGGTGCGCTGCGGGAGCCCAAAGGATATGTTACTGACTCCCAGCACTGTTGAAAGCCCCAGTTTTTGTTTAACCAGACGGATAGTGCGAAGCGACTCGGCCGAACGCTTTTGTTCGGCACTCACGGTTAGGGTAAGACAGTCAATAATTATGTCGCTGTCAGGAATTCCGATGCGACGGGCAGCGTTACGGATGCGACGGGCAACGGCAACCCGCTCCTCTGCAGTTTCAGGAATACCATTCTTATCAAGAGCCAGGCCGATTATGGCCGCGCCATATTTTTTTGCAAGCGGCAGTACCCGCTTGAGACTTTTGAGTTCGCCAGAAACGGAATTGATCAGAACCTTGCCGTCTGCCGCTTTTAGCCCGGCCTCCAATGCCGCAGGATTTGAGGAGTCCAGCACAAGTGGTACACTGACAGCACTACTCGCACAAAATACGGCGCGCTGCATGGACAACGGCTCATCAATTCCAGGCGCACCGACATTGACATCCAGCAGTGTCGCACCAGCCTGAACCTGCTCCAATGCTTCACGGCGAATGTAAGCAACCTTCCCTTCCTGCAACTCCTGGGAATAGATCTTTTTACCAGTCGGATTAATGCGTTCGCCAATAACAGCAGTGGCTGTACCAGCACCAATGATTGACCACCCTGATCGACTCGAAAGATACGTTGCCTGACTTCGGGCTTCCGGGAGCCAGGCAGTTTGTTTTGATGCCAGTCCCTGTTTCATTGCACGAATATGGGCCGGGGTTGTGCCGCAGCAGCCACCTATTATCCGGACTCCCAGGGCAATCATGCGCTCATGATAGGCAACCATCTCATCCGGAGTACCGGGAAATATTGTACGGTCGTCAACCAATTGCGGCAGGCCGGCATTGGCCTGAGATATCAATGGCAGATCCGTAACCTGACGCATACGACAGAGTATGTCGTAAATTCCGTCAACACCTAAACCACAGTTTGAGCCAACAATATCAGCACCAGCAGCTGCAAGAGTTATAGCAGCGGCTTCAGGAGGTGTTCCCAACACAGAGCGGCCATTATCGTCAAACGTCAACATCGCAATAATCGGAATAGTAGCGGAAACTTCCCGTATCGCAATTACAGCGGCACGACACTCTTTAATATCAAGAAACGTTTCAAGTGTAATCAGGTCAGCACCGGCAGAGACAAGTGCTTCGGCCTGTTCACGAAAAGCAGATTTCATTTGGTCAAATGAAATCTCACCTACAGGTTCAACAAATTGTCCCGTTGGCCCGATTGATGCTCCAACATATGCATTAGGACCTGCAGCTCTGCGAGCAATCTCAACGGCTCGTGTATTAATCTCAGCCAACTGGTCTTCCAGTCCATAATGAGCCAGCTTGAATCGGGTTCCACCAAAAGTATTGGTGATGATGATATCTGCGCCGGCCTCAATATAGTCGCGATGCACTGAAGCAACCACCTCCGGCATGGTCAAATTCAGTTCCTCAGGTGATTGTCCCGGCTGTAATCCGCGTTCCTGGAGCATCGTGCCCATAGCACCGTCAAGAATAAGTACCCGCTCCCGGATTGCTGTGCGAAAAGGTTTCATTGTGATGCCCCTTTACGGTTGGTGGTTGATTCGGTTGTTACTTTTTCAGAATCCTGCGCAGGTAACTGCTCAAGAGAGAAGTCGGGCTGCAGAGGATCTGAAAGATCAAGATGGTGGAGAAGAGAATGTTTATTGCCATCAATATCTATTTTAATTTTTTGAACCTGCGGGAAATTGACTGCCACGGTATTTACGACAGAATATACTGCCAGCATTTCAGCTGAGCTCCCCGACAACATTGCATCAAAAAACGCATGATTAAAATCAATTGTGGCCTGATCGCCATCAATGCCTGCAAAATTGACGGTTGTTCCCTCAGGAATCGCCTCCATAAGCTCACCAACAGGACCGTTCAACAGCTCGTCGAGGACATCTTTCAAGCAGTCATTGTCGCTCTCGCATTGGTCAAGCACACGCGCTTCACGCGCCAGTCGAACTCCATCTGCAGAAAAAAACAGCGTCACAGACCGGCTGCCTTCTGTGTTTGAATGAGGATTAATTACCGGGATTTCATGGCTTGATCGGTATTTTTGCCAAATCAAGATACTGAAAAACAGCACAAAAACAAGAAACGGTATCAAGAGGCTGATTGTGATTTTTTTTCGAGGATAAGCTGCCATTAGATTACTCCGTCTTCTTCATCAAGGCTGACCTGATATACATCTCCAAGCTTCCCCCCCAAAAAGCGATTGCCGACCCGCACAAAACCGGCAGGGATATCGGTGACATAGTAATTATGGTTACCCTTTTCTGCCGGAGGACGAAGTAATGATTTCTCCGCCAGGATAGCGGCAACCGTTCGGGCCGTTTCCTCAGCCGAATCAACGAGTATCACGTCAGATCCCATAACAGCAGCTATCATCGATTTTAGCAGCGGGTAGTGAGTACACCCAAGAACCAGCGTATCAACAGCTGCATCCTTCAACTCCTGCAAATAAGCATATGCAGTTAATCGCGCCACTTGATTGTCAACCCACCCTTCTTCGGCTAGCGGTACAAACAAAGGGCATGCGCGGGTAAGCACCTCGGCATCCGGCTTCAGACGCTTGATTGCCCTGGTATAGGCACTGCTGCGAATTGTGCCGGCGGTGCCAATAACACCAATCCGCCCTGAGCGTGTCACCTCAACCGCCCGGCGGGCACCCGGCTCTATAACACCAACGACTGGAATCGACAACTGACGCTTCAGAGTCGGCAATGCAACGGCTGAAGCAGTATTACAGGCAACAACAAGTAGCTTGATATCCCTCTTAAACAGAAAAGAAGCTATTTCGCCAGCATAGCGAGTAACCGTCTCAGGCGACTTGGTGCCGTACGGGACACGTGCCGTATCGCCGAAGTAGAGCGTGTCTTCTTGCGGAAGCGCATGCATTATCTCACGGAGAACGGTTAGCCCCCCCACACCGGAATCAAATATGCCAATCGATTTCCACGTCACAACGACGCCACCTCGCGTAATAATTATAGTTTTTAGAGTTGCAAACTATATACTTTTTGGTATCATTCAGGCAAGCCATTTGCTACCGGCTTTTGCAGCAGCCCCATCCCGCAGTCACACGACATAGAACAACATAATCAACTGATGACAATTGCATATTTTTTATGTTCAAGCGAGCCGTAATAAGCTAGAGTTACGCCGCTTATAGTTCCTACCTCTGGAGGTGTAAATGTATTCCCTGGACAATATTGGTAGAAACACCATTGCTATGGTTCTGGCGGGAGGAAAGGGCGAACGACTCAGTCCTCTGACTCTGCGGCGTGCCAAACCGAGTGTTGCCTTTGGCGGCAAGTACAAAATAATTGATTTTGTATTAAGTAATCTGTTCAATTCCGGCATTAAAAAAGTCTATATCCTAACTCAGTACCGCGCCTACTCACTGAACAAACACATCCGTGAATCATGGGGCAAGTGGACCGGCCTGGGTGAATTTTATGTAGCGATTTCTCCCGAAACGAGCAGTGAAAGCGAAGAGTGGTTTAAGGGAACCGCCGATGCCATCCTCCAGTACCTGCGTTTTGTGGAATCCTCCGATGCCGATTACGTTGCAATTTTCGGCGGTGACCACATTTACAAAATGGACATCACACAAATGATTGCCGCCCACCGTATGAACAGGGCAGACATAACCATCGCCGCACTTGAAGTACCGGCAGAAGAGGCCGGCCGTTTCGGCGTGTTTTCTGTGGATGATGACGCACGGGTAACTGCCTTTACCGAAAAACCAGAGGTACCTGAAACAATTCCCGGGCGTGAAACCTGCCTTGCCTCCATGGGTAATTACATTTTTTCTACCAAAAGACTCATAGACGTTCTGCTGGAAGGTAAAAAACAATATGAGGATCTTGACTTCGGTAAGCATGTGATCCCGATGATGTTGGAAAGCGGCGATCGGGTATTCGCGTACAACTTCAGTGACAACCAAATTCCGGGCATGAAAGCGGAAGAACGCGGCTACTGGAAAGATGTTGGAACGATCGATTCCTATTATGAAGCAAACATGGATCTCATTAACGTGTCTCCACAACTGAATCTTTACAACTATAAATGGCCAATTCTGACCAATCAAGGCAATCTGCCGCCTGCCAAGACCGTATTTGACGACGCCGACCGCAGAGGAGTCAATATTGATTCATACGTTTGTGCCGGTTGTATCACCAGCGGCAGTACCGTCAGGCGTTCAATCCTCGGCCCGCTCTGCAAAGTCAACAGCTACAGCCTGGTAGAGGACTCCATCCTGTTTGAAAACGTCTTGGTTGGACGGCATGTCAAGATAAAACGGGCCATCATTGACAAGGGCGTTATTATCCCGGACGGCTCGACAATCGGCTATGATACAGAGTCTGACCTGGCTAACGGCTACACCATCACCGAGTCAGGCATTGTCGTGGTGCCGCGTAAAGACAAATAATTCTACCTTCTTTGCTCTATAGCCCTCCGAAGCTTGTAACTTTGGAGGGCTATACTATCCTGCCAAGACACTCAAGCAACCGCCTGTTCTCATCACTGGTACGAACCGCAATCCGGAAAAACCGATCTGACAGTCCCATAAAACTTCCGCAATCCCGTATCAAAATCCGATGCGCCAGCAGCCGCTCTTTAAGTTCATGAGCACTCATCTCCGTTTTAATCTCTATTAACAGATAGTTTGTGCTTGATGGATACGGCTTGAGCTGTGTAAATTGCGCCAGACATTCAAAGAGGATGTGGCGTTCCTGCCGGATAAGCTCCAGACTCTCCCTGTTATGCTGATCATCCTGAAGAGCCGCGGAACCAGCGGCAAGTGCCAACGTATTAACACTCCAGGGACCACCCATCGAATCCAGTCGCTCGGAAAGGGTTGTATTGCTGATTGAATACCCAAGCCTCAGACCGGGAATAGCGAAAAACTTCGTCATTGATCGCAACACAATGGCATTATCGCTATGAATAACCATCTGCTTTACCGAGGACTCCTCGGCAAAGTCCATAAACGCTTCATCCAGAACAAGAAATGTACCCAATGACAGGCAAAGGCTGTAGATCTCTTCAATGACCCGCTGCGAATAGAGCATTCCACTTGGATTACCGGGATTACATATAAAAAGCACATCACAACCATCAGCCAGCCTCCTGGCTAACGCTTCCATATCAATAGAAAAATTATTTTCCGGCATCAGGATAAAATGCTGTGTTTCCCAATGATGTTGATTCAATGCCCGGACGTATTCGCTGAAAGACGGGGAAATCAGGAGGGCTTTTTTACCTGGCAGCATGGCGGGCAGATTATAAATCAATTCGGTCGAGCCGTTGGCAATCGTAAAATGAGCCGGCGAAATTTTGTGGTACTTTGCCAGCGCCTGTTTCAATTCTGTGTGACTGGTATCAGGATAGTGCACCAGATCGTCGATCGAGCAGGCCAAGGCTTTGCGCACCTTCGACGACATGCCAAGCGGATTGATGCTGGCTGAAAAATCTAAAATCTGATCGGGCGCAACACCGCGTGCTCGGGCGACGGTAAAAATATTGCCGCCATGATCATAAGAATGGGACACAGTACCCTCTCAGGCAGAATGCGGCGGCCATACAGGCGACCGCCATCAGCGCAGTTGAAATATACATAAGTTTGATCATACCGCGATACGCACACTCATCAAGAAGCTGCATCTCATCACCAATATACTCTTTCCATGTCGACGTTCCGGAATAACTGGCTGCTCCTCCCAAACGGACACCTAAAGCACCGGCTGCAGCTGCCTCCGGGTGTCCACTATTAGGCGAAGAGTGTTTCAGTCGGTCTCTGATAGTTATGCGCGCAGCAGCAACGACAGCGGAGCGACCCGATATTGAAGCTGCCATTACCAGAAAAAGTGCGGAAAGGCGGGCCGGAATAAAGTTCAGCACGTCATCCATCCGCGCTGATGCCCACCCCATATGCAAATAGCGCTGATTTTTGTATCCAACCATCGAGTCCAGAGTACTGACCGCTTTATAGGCCACCGCAGCGACCGGACCACCAATTGTAAGCCAGAACAGCGGCGCAATAATGCCATCAGAGGTATTTTCGGCAACGGTCTCAACCACTGCCCGCCAGATCTCCCTTTCTTCGAGCTGATCAGTGTCACGCCCGACAATATAGGAAAGATAGCGACGTGCAGTCGGTAGGTCGCCCGCTAAAAGCGCAGAAGCAACGCGTTCGGATTCTTTGTGCAGGGAGCGGGCAGCAAGACAGGTAGCAGAAACAATTATGGCCGCAATCCAGCCAACCAGCGGCATCAAGGTGGTGAACAGAAACAAAAGTATCCAGGTGGCTCCGGCAGAACAACTCACAACCAGCAGCAAAAGCAGTATTCCTGCCAGACGTTCATTAAGCCATCTGCCGCGCAACCCATGATCCAATGCACTGATCAAACGCCCGATAGCAACCACCGGATGAGGCAACCAATGAGGATCTCCGATTGCCAGATCGAGCAACAGTGCCAGAAAGATGATCAGCGGATCAGGGGGTGTCACTGTCCAATCCACAGATCGCCATAATACGCGGCATGTCAATATGCTTTTCGAACTGTTCTGCTAATTGGTCAAAAGGATCATGCTGCAGCTGCTTTTGTGTACCGCGCCGGAGCGGCATTCCCTTTTCAAGTCGAATAGTGTTCAGATATATCTCCCGGAAACGGCTGTTTTCGAAGATGCCATGCAGATAGGTTCCGAAAATTCTGCCGTTGTGCGAAACCGCACCGTCTTCAATTGAAACAGATGTCTCGCCGCGACGGAAAATACGGGAGAATGGCCGCACTCCCTTGTCGAGCGTTGTTACTCCCATGTGGATTTCATAGCCGGTCATAACTCCATTGCATTCAGGAGCAATGACTAATCCGGCCTCATCAAGATAGGTCAGAGACTGATGAGTCTCTTTTTCCATCAGCAGCACCGTTGTTGAGGGTAGCAGGCCAAGTCCCTGCGCCTCTTTGATCCCGGATTCAACGGCATCCGGATCAAACACTGCAGTTCCCAGCATCTGAAAACCGCCGCATATGCCGACAATATGCCCATTGAACGCTTGTATTGCATCAAACAGTCCCCGTTCCATCAGGAAGTAGAGATCAGCAATGGTTGATTTGCTGCCGGGGATGATCAGAACATCCAAGCCGTTCAACTGATCCGGCATTTCAACATAACTGAGGTGAATATCAGGCTCATTCTGCAGTGGATCAAAATCGGTAAAATTTGAAATTCTCGGGAGCTTGAGAACGCCAATATGGATTTTTTTATGACCAGCCATGATACTGACAACCTTGGAGCGCTGGCCGAGTGCGACACTGTCCTCAGCCGGCAAGCTGATGTCGCTGAACCAGGGAAGTACCCCCAGTACCGGCACACCGGTTCGCTGCTCGATGAAATCGATGCCCGGCTTCAGAATATCAACATCACCGCGGAATTTATTAATAATAATTCCTTTGACGTATGCTCGTTCCAACGGTTCCAGCAATTCTATGGTGCCGACAACCTGGGCAAAAACACCGCCACGGTCAATGTCTGCGACAAGAATCACCGGGCAGCGCGCCATAGTAGCAATCTTAAGGTTAGCAATATCGTTCTTTTTCAGGTTGATTTCTGAAATACTTCCCGCCCCTTCAATAACGATGAACTCGTATGCCTGGCGAAGACGGTCAAAACTCTCCCATATTTTTGAAAAAGCGGTCGGTTTGTAGGCGTCATATTCTGAAATAGACATATTACCGACGGGTCTGCCCTGCACAACGACCTGACTACCGGTATCAGAATTGGGTTTAAGCAGGACCGGGTTCATATCGGTATGAGGATTGATATCACACGCCTGCGCCTGAACTGCCTGGGCACGCCCGATTTCTCCGCCCTCCGGAGTTACATACGAATTAAGCGACATATTCTGGGATTTAAATGGAGCAACGGTTATCCCCCGTTTAACCAGGCAGCGGCAAAAAGCGGACGTAACAATCGACTTTCCAACATCGGAAGCAGTGCCGCAAAACATAAGCGCCCCCGGCTGTAAAAGCGGTGCCTGTTCTACGACTAATTCTGTCACAACAGTACCGGTGCCATATTTGGCGGCATACCCACGCGGTGTGACGATACGTCCCTCGGCATCAATAAAAGTACTCGCATTGCCGATCAACACAACACTGGTCATGTCAATTTCATGATCAAGCAGTTGTCCAAGGGTCGTCACAGTAATCGACTGCTCATCACGATAGGCGTTGCGAACGATGCCGGCAGGAGTTTCCGCCGGGCGATGAGCAAGGATGATATTTTTCGCATCCTCTATCTGTGTTATACGGCTTTTGCTGCGAGGATTGTAGATGGCGATAACAAAATCTGCCCGTGCAGCCGCTTCCAACCTTACTTTAATCAGATCCCACGGTGTCAGTAGATCTGACAGTGAGATTACTGCAAAATCGTGCATCAACGGGGCACCCAACAGCGCGGCAGCAGCCTGGACAGCAGAAATGCCTGGAACAATCCGAACATCAATACGAGGTAGTTCCGGCTTCTCTTTGGCATCCATTTCCACCAGTTCAAGAACAAGTCCGGCCATACCATAAATTCCGGAATCGCCACCTGAAACCAGCGCGACCGACTCTCCGGCTCGCGCCAGCCTGATAGCTTCACGGCACCTTTGCACCTCTTGCATCATACCGGTTGATATGATCTGTTTGCCATCAAGCAGGGGGCGAACCAAATCGACATAGCTGCCATATCCGACAATGAAATCGGACGCCGCAATAGCCTGCTTGGCGGCATCAGTCAGGAGAGCATCAGCACCAGGTCCGGTGCCGACGATATACAATGGAGCCATGAAATGCCTCGTAATGATGAGTTTTTTACTCTTGGTTGGAATTTTCAGCCGTTGTAGGAATTGTACAATTCTTTGACACGCATCAGATAGTTGCGCGTTTCACGCGGCAGGTGATCGGGGCGTTTATCAACATTTCCCGGCCCCCAGTTATAGGCGGCCAGAGCAGAATCCACGTTGCCGTTATAGCGCTGGAGCATGTCTTTCAGAAACCGGGTGCCGCCCATGACATTCTGCTCCGGATCGTGAGAATCTGTGACCCCCAGCGAACGTGCCGTCGCCGGCATGAGCTGCATCAGCCCGCGTGCTCCGGCGTTTGATACCGCTTGTGGATTGAAATTACTCTCTGCCTTAATCACTGCTTTTATCAGACTGACATCTACCCCGTACTTCCGGGATGCTTTGGCAATAATGGGATCAAGCCAGGCCACA
>JAYTVV010000060.1:0-5705 GCA_043743795.1 Geobacteraceae bacterium | reverse complement strand
CGCCGATCGGAGCGGCCTTCATAATGACGCCGACGATGCCGAACAGCACGTGGGAAACTTCGTCGATAAACTTGAACACAACTTTACCGCGATCTCCAAGCATGGAAAGGGCAAAGCCGAACAGGATGGCGAAGAGAAGCACCTGAAGAATATCACCCTTGGCAAAGGCGTCCACGACGCTGGAAGGGATGATGTTAAGGAGGAAATCAACGCTGCTGGTGGCCTGTCCTTTCGAGGTGAGCGCTGTCAACGCCTTGGTGTCCAGCTTGGTGACGTCGGCATTCATGCCGACTCCCGGCTGGATGATGCTGACGATCAGCAGGCCGATCGCCAGGGCCAGGGTCGAGACAATTTCAAAATAGAGCAGCGCTTTGGCGCCGACCCGGCCGACCTTTTTCATATCCTCCATACCGGCGATGCCGGTGACAACGGTACAGAATATGACCGGGGCAATGATCATTTTGATTAACTTGATGAAGCCGTCGCCCAGCGGTTTCATGGCGGCGCCTGTTTCAGGGTAGAAATGCCCGACGCAAACCCCGATACTGATGGCGGTTAATACCTGAAAATACAGATGCTGGTAAAACTTCTTCCCATTCATGGTGTGGCTCCTTTTCAGTACAGACGGTGTAATCAGCGATTATAACGATATGTTAGCAATAGGAGTGCCAGCAGTGTATACATTTTCAAGCATTCGATATTACACACTAAAAACGATGAATGCCCTGAGGGTGGCGTCACAACGGGTATAACCGTAACCGATGCCCGGAAAAGAGTCAGTTGAATATAGTGCAATATATTCAACTGGTTGAATGGGTATAACCATTGTTATGGACTATAGCCACGGTTATACCCCTTCGAGGGGGAGGGTGATGGAGTGATGTTTAGAACAGAATTCTGAGGGGGTTTAGACAATGCCCCGAAGTTTGAGGCGCTTACTGAGGGCGGGCTGGGATATTCCCAGGAGGCGGGCGGCGATGGTCTGGTTGCCATTGGCGCGGGACATGGCTTCCTCGACCAGGAGTTCTGCCGCTTCACCAAAGGTCGGCAAGCGTTCCACTCCGGCAAAAAGATTCTTTTCCGGAGGGGGCAATTCGGGTAGATTCTGCTTTGTTTCAGGGCGGATGATCGTCTTTAAAAACGTATCCATTGAAAGGACCCGGTCGCGGTGAACACTGACGGCGTTGTAGATCAGGGCCTTCAGTTCACGGACGTTGCCGGGGAAACTATAGGTTGCCAGCAGCTGCAGCAGCTCCCGTGGCGGGGTAGGTTTCTTTTTGCCGAGCGACCGCGCGGCTTCCTCCAGAAAATGATCCAGAAGCGGGGTTAAATCTCCTTTGCGTTCACGCAGCGCCGGTACATGAACCAAATGGGTACAGAGCCGGTAATAGAGATCGCGGCGAAACGAGCCGGCTTCCTGCTTGAGCAGAAGATTCTGGTGAGTGGCCACCACCACGCGGGCTTTGAGGCGTTTGGGGCGGTCGCTTCCCAGCGGAAAGTATTCCCCTTCCTGAAGCAGGCGCAGCAGTTTGACCTGGGAGGCGATACTTAGATCGCCGATTTCATCGAGAAAAAGCGTGCCGTCCGCAGCCTCCTCGATCATGCCGCGCCGCGGCTGATCGGCCCCGGTGAAGGCACCGCGCGTATGACCAAAAAGCGTATCGGCGAAAACCATGTCATCCAGTCCGGCAACATTCACTGACACCAGCTGTCCCCGACAGCCGCTGAGGGTGTGAGCTGCCTTGGCAATCAGCTCCTTGCCGACGCCGCTTTCTCCCAGTATCAGCAGCGGCTCCATACTCAAGGCCACCGCTTCGATATAGGAAAAAATGGCATGCATGGCGCGATCAGCCGTGACGATGCCGGCAAAGGCCGCAGGATATTTCAACTCACCCGACAACATCCGGCTGGACATTTCGCGATTCTGCCGCTCCAGTTCCAGCATCCGTATCGCTCGCAGTATACCGCTGACAAGTCGATCCTCCTCAACGGTTTTGACAAAATAATCGAAGGCGCCCTGCTTGATGCAGTTTACCGCACTCTCTATCTGGTTCATGCCGCTGATCACGATGACGGTAATTTCAGGGTGATGCTCCGCTATCAGACCGATCAGCTGGTCTCCGCTCAGATGCGGCATGGTCAGGTCGAGCAGTATCAGCCCGATTTCGTGCCGTTCCAGCAGCTCCATAACGGTGCGGCTATCCTGACAGGTGATGATGTTGGTGATACCGGCAGAACGTTCAAGCGTGAGACTCAGAGAGCGAAGCCAGGCCGGCTCGTCGTCAACCAGGAGAACGCCGAAATGTGGATAAAGAGATGAATTCATTGGTTAGCTCCTCATCGTCACCGGAAAGGTCAAGGTAACGGTTGTGCCGGTTCCGGGGGTGGAATCAAATTCAAGTGTGCCGCTGTGCTCTTTAACGATGGTGGCTGACACAGACAGTCCGAGACCGGTTCCGCCGCTTTCCCGCTTAGTGGTGAAAAAAGGATCGGTGAGGCGTGCAATATGCTCCGGTGCGATGCCGAGTCCTTCATCGGACAGTTTAAGAATAACAGTGCCCGTCTCCTGGTCGTGGAAGGTGGTCAAAACGATGCCGCATTCCATGTTCGGCAGCGCCTGACAGGCATTCAGGATCAAATTGATGACAACCTGCTCGATCCGTTGGGCGTTGCCCCGGATAGACGGCAGGGCAGGGGCATAGTGCGCCTCAAAGCGATTGGTGGATGATCGGAGTGATGACTCAACAAGGCGAACGGCTGTCCGTACGACAGCATTAAAATCAACGGGTTCGGTCGCAGCCGAGGTGTCGTGGCGGGCAAAATCCTTCAACTCTTCCACAATCCGCTTGATGCGATTGGCTCCCTCCTGCATCTCTTCCAGCAGATGCGGAACTTCGTTGCGCATGCGCGAGTACGGCAGGCCGCCCAGGGTAAAATCGCCCCGATTCAGGAACCGGTCTTCAAGGACTTCTTCGGCGTCCTGATAGACCTCTCTCAATATCGGCATATTAAGCAGAATCAGCCCGTTCGGGTTGTTGATTTCATGAGCCACCCCCGCGACCAGAGTGCCGAGGGAGGCCATTTTGTCGGCCTGAATCAGCTTGTCCTGATGAAGTTTCAGTTCATCAAGAGCGCGTTTGCGCTCGGTAACCTCCAGCGCCAGTTCCTCCGTACGCTGGGCAACCCGCTTTTGCAGGGTACGCGACCAGATCACGGTCCCGGCCAGGATCAGGAGCAGCGGTGCCAGCACCATCGCTCCGTACCAGACCACCCTTTCCCAGGCGACCTTGGGAGGGCCGAGCACACCCAGCCAGCGATCATAAATATCCTGATACCGGCCGGTTTTCTTTAAAATCGCCAGCCCTTCGTTAAAGCGCGCCAGCAGCTCCTCATTACCCTTCTTTACCGCATAGCAGTATTTCTGGGACGAGATGCTTTTTGCAACCGGCACCAGATTGGAAAGTTTGTGTTCGCGGATAATGTACATGCCGGGGAGCATAGCCAGCACGGCGTAATCATGCTTGCCGGAAGCCAACAGCCGGAGAGCATCCGCAGGCGTATCGGTCATGTTAAGGTTTGCTGCAAAGCCGAGCGATGTCAGATAGTCGTGCATGATCCCGTCACGGAACACGATGATCTCTTTACCGCGCAACTCTTCGACGCTGTTGACCGGCGGTGTCTCTTTGCGGGCAAAAACAGCGTGGTTGATGATGGTGTGGGGCGGGGAGAACGAGAGTGTTTTAGTGCGATCTTCCGAGAAGGAAATTCCCTGCAGTACCCCTACAGAACCGTCGATGAGCGCGTTGCGCATTTCCGACCAGCCGCCGAAACGGAACTCGACTTTTATCCCCATGACATCGGCAATAGCTCTGGTGAGATCGACATTGTATCCCGCCGGCTGGCCGTTTTTGTCCAGAAATTCATACGGGGGGTAGTCGCGGTCGCCACCGACGATAACAACCGGCTGCGATGCGACATCTATCTCGGCAGCGGAGGCGGAAACGGGGCAGACGAACAGCAGCAGTGACACCGCGAATACGGCGCTGATAATTGACCGGATTTTGATTTGATACAGGTGCATGGTGTCAGGCCTTTGATGAAACCCGAGCCTTTTGGCTGCTCGTTATTAGTCGCCCTTATCAGGCAGAGTGAATACAAAGGTTCTTTGATACCACTCATCTGTGCGCCTGGAGATCAGCTCTCGGTTAGCCAAGCACATTGGCCAGCACCATGGAAATGCCGGTTACCCCGCCATCGATGAAGTGGCTTGAGAGTAAAAACCCTTTTATACCCATTCCTGCTGAAAGGATTCCCAATACAATCAGAAGGAAATTTATCAGTTCTTTAATACATGTTTTCATCGGCTGCTCAACGGGCCGTTTCTTTGATTTCCCGGCCTGGGCTGACAAAAGAGATGCCTTGTCCGGATTTCATGCCAATCATCACACTTTCAACAATAGGAGCGTTCACCTCTTTTTGCGAGCTCCATGTGACGATGAAGTTGGCACCGGTTCCGCCAGTCGTATCCTCCTCCGGAATAAAAATATCAGTTGACTCCAGAGGCGCCAGGGTTACGGGGTGCTGGTAATATTTTCGCACCAATGTACCCTTGGTGTCATAGTAATCCGCCGCAAGGATTTTGATGGAATTGGACATGTCGGTGTTGCGAATACTTAAGATTGTCGCCAGGTTGTACGGAATCTTTTTCGGGGCGCTGAAGATGTTTGAATAGACCGGTACGTAAAGAGTCTGTCCTTTTGAGATCCTGTATTCTGCCGCTGCGAAAGCGGATTGGGAAAAAAGCAAAAGCAGGGCAATCAAAAGTAAGCCCGTGTGGATTAGTTTTTCGTGTGGAGCATGGCGTGTCATACAAGGCCTCCGGGTTTGATTGGATTGTTTTGTTTGCTGAACGTGACGGTGCTTGACCTGCGCGACGTTGTTTGCCGCGATATGGTCTGAGCGCTAGTTGGTTGACCTATTCGTAATGCGTCCACATTCGGATAATCTTGATAGTCTTTATGTTGTCCAAAACCTCATAAACCAGTCGGTGCTGAATATTGATTCTACGGGAATATGCACCTGATAGATCGCCTACAAGTTTTTCGTATGGTGGGGGATTTTTGAAGGGATTTTCTTTGATAATTTCTAGTAGTCGCTCGGCTTGCGGCTTCAACCCGGAGTGCGAGATCTTTTTTGCATCTTTTTGCGCTTGCTTGGTAAAAACAAGTTGCCAACTTACCATTCAAGTTCCTCACTGCACTCGGATACTGGGGTTTTGAGACCTTTCTTGATGGATTCCCGCATACCAGGAATGGATGTGAAATACAATGTTTCCTGAATAGCACGCCAATCGTCTTCTGAGATGAGAACTGCTGAATGCCGTTTGCCAACAATCTGAATCGGGGCATGCGATAAAGCGACATCATCGACAAGGTTATAAAGAGATTTTCTTGCTTCTGTTGCTGATAGCGTTGTCATTTTAAATACCTCCATATCGTACGTCAAATCGTACGCTGATGGTTATTTCAAGTCAAATCATTTTTCATCCAACGGGGCGGCAGTTGACCCGCATGTCCGGCTTTTCGGGCGGGCGGTGTCCAACTGTCTTGTGTACGCCCGTCATGGGCGTGAACTTATGGGGTGCAAGTCCCCTGTACGAGAATCCAGTCACTGTCGTGAGACGGGGTAAAACAAGTACTAGCCGA
>JAYTVV010000059.1:0-24481 GCA_043743795.1 Geobacteraceae bacterium | reverse complement strand
TCGGCTATAACCCGCTTTTTACCCATCCGCCGGGCCAAGAGCCCCTGGCCGATGGTGTTGTTTATCTTGTGTGCACCGGTATGGTTCAGATCCTCGCGTTTCAGATAAATCCGCGCACCGCCCAGCTTCTTCGTCAGCTTCTCGGCGAAATAGAGCGGGTTGGGGCGACCGACGTACTGGCGGAGATAATAGGAAAATTCCTGCTTAAACTCTTTGTCATGGCGATAATGCTCGTAGGCTTTTTCCAGTTCCAGCAGCGCCGGCATAAGGGTTTCAGGGACATAGCGTCCGCCATACTGGCCGAAGTGGCCTTTTTTATCAGGTAATTTCATGCTGCAGACTCCTTATGGAACTAATGAAACGACTGACCAAAACGGCATCCTTTTTCCCCGGTGCACTCTCTACCCCGCTGGAGACATCAACCGCATACGGCTTCACCGCTGCAACCGCCTCAGCAACATTTTCCGGGGTAAGTCCACCCGCCAGGATGATAGTGCGCGATGCAGCCGCTCCGGCAGCAATCTCCCAGTTGAAAGTGGTGCCGGTGCCGCCATGCGCCGCCGGTGACCAGGCATCCAACAAACAGGCCGCGACGCGATAGTTCACCATGGTATCCAGACTGGCCGCATCCTTCACCCGGAACGCCTTGATGATCCTCCGCTTGACGGCATCGCAAAAATCAGGGGGTTCTTCACCGTGAAGCTGGACAATATCCAACCCGCACTGATCAGCGATTGAGTTGACTGTTGCCAGTTCCTCGTTGACAAACAGCCCGACCGTCTGCACGAACGGCGGTACGCGACGGATAATGTCTGCCGTCTGCTCAGGTGAAATATTACGTGGAGACCCCTGAAAGAAGACGAAGCCGAGAGCATCAGCTCCGGCTTCGACCGCCATCAGGGCATCTTCCGCATTGGTTATGCCGCAGATTTTAATTCGTACCATCTTTTACAGACTGATCTTCGGCAGCCGCTCCAGCGCCGCCTTGACCATTGCATCCGGATATTCGTAATCTTCCAGATTGCCGGAAAGATAGGAATCATACGCCCCCATGTCCAACTGGCCATGCCCGGAAAGTCCGAACAGAATGGTCTTTTCCTTACCCTCCTCCTTGGCCAGCACCGCCTCATCAATAGCGGCACGGACAGCGTGAGAGGATTCAGGAGCCGGCACAATTCCCTCACTGCGGGCAAACAACAGCGCTCCCTCAAAACAGGCATTCTGCTTATAGGACTTAGCTTCAATCTGTCCGGCGTGGTAAAGCTGGGACACGAGGGGTGATTCACCATGATAGCGCAGACCGCCGGCATGAATACCCGGAGGCATAAAATCATGACCCAGCGTGTACATCATGGAGATCGGCGCCATCTTGGCGGTATCACCGTAGTCAAACGCATAGATCCCTTTGGTCAATGTCGGGCAGGAGGCCGGCTCCACCGCCAGGCAGCGAACATTTTTACCGGCCGCACGATCGGCAATAAACGGGAAGGCCAGACCGGCAAAATTCGAGCCGCCGCCGCAGCAGGCGATAACGACATCGGGGTAGTCTCCGGCAATCTTAAACTGCGCCTGAGCTTCCTGACCGATAATGGTTTGATGCAGACAGACGTGATTGAGCACACTTCCAAGGGCGTAGTTAGTGTCGGCATGGGTAGCTGCATCCTCAACCGCTTCCGAGATAGCGATGCCAAGGGACCCGAGACAATCGGGGTCATGGGCCAGAATAGTCCGACCGGCGTTCGTAAATTCGGAGGGAGAAGGATGTACGGTAGCACCCCATAGCTGCATCATGCTCTTGCGGTACGGCTTCTGGCTGCAGGAAACCTTGACCATGTAAATCGTACATTCCAGACCGAACATCGAACAGGCGAGAGCAAGAGAGCTGCCCCACTGACCGGCACCGGTTTCGGTTGCCAGACGGCGGATGCCGGCCTGTTTATTATAATATGCCTGAGGAATTGCCGAGTTCGGTTTATGCGAACCGGCAGGAGAAACACCCTCATATTTGTAATAAATTTTGGCAGGTGTACCGAGCGCTTTTTCCAGGCGGTGGGCGCGGAACAGGGGAGATGGTCGCCACAGCTGATATATTTCCCGGACTTCATCAGGGATATCGATCCAGCGCTGCTGAGACATCTCCTGCTCAACAAGAGACATCGGGAAAATAGCCAGCATTTCCTCCGGAGTGACCGGTTGCATGGTTCGGGGACTGATAACCGGTGCCAACGGGCCGGGCATATCAGGAATAATGTTGTACCACTGTGTGGGGATCTGGTCTTCAGGCAGCAGGATTTTGGTGATCATGGTTCCTCCTAAAGCAGTTCCCCTCCTTGAGTAAGGAGGGGTTGGATGTGGTTATTTACTCCAGATTGTCTTCAATGCGGATAAAGCTGGTTTTTTCGCAGATGATGTCCAGCTGATCGATCTCTGCCAACGCTTCCTGGATCGAACCTTCACGGGCCTGGTGGGTCATGATGACAATCGGCACCGGCGCGGCGTCTTCAACCTCATGGGCGGTCTGCACCATTGATTCGATGCTGATGCCGTGCGTACCGAGTGCACTGGCAATCCCCCCCAGCACGCCCGGTTTGTCGAGGGCGCTGAAACGAAGCATGTATTTGCTGATGATATCGGCCATTGGTTTGACCGGTATGGTAGTAATTGTTTCATCCAGGAATCCAAGTGGTGACATGCGTCGCCCGGCACCCGCCTTCATGCTGCGCGAAAGACCGATCAGGTCACCGACAATCGCACTGGCGGTCGGGTTCTGCCCGGCACCGCGACCGGAGAACATGACCGGACCGACAAAATCGCCGGTCAGACGAATGGCATTGAACACACCGTTGATATCCGCCAGCGGGCTGTCGAGGGGAATCATGGTCGGATGCACGCGGGCTTCAATTGCGCCATCAACATGCTTTCCGATTGCCAGCAGTTTAATGCGATACCCGAATTGAGCGGCGTATTTCACATCCAGTCCACTGATATTTGAAATACCTTCCGTGTGAATGTCCTTGAAATCAATCCGGGTGCCGAAGCAGAGTGAGACAAGAACAGCCAGTTTGTGAGCGGTATCAACCCCCTCCACATCAAAGGTCGGATCAGGTTCAGCGTACCCCAGTTCTTGTGCAACCTTCAGCACATCACTAAACGCGGCCCCTTCCTGGGTCATGCGGGTCAGAATATAATTACAGGTGCCGTTCATGATGCCGAAGACACTGCTGAAATTGTTGGCGGCCAGATTACTCTTGATCGCCGTCAGGACCGGAATACCGCCGCCGACCGATGCCTCAAACTGGACTTCTACACCGTTGCGGACTGCAGCAGTGTAGATATCAGCACCATGCAGCGCCAGTAACGCCTTGTTAGCGGTAACAATATGCTTTCCTTTTTCAATCGCCTTCAATACAAAGGTCTTCGCCGGCTCATACCCGCCGATCAATTCGATGACAACCGAGATATCAGGATCGTTGAAAATATCATCAACACTGGTTGTCAGTACACCCGGCTCGACAACAACACCCCGATCACTGGTTATATCCAGATCCGCAATGCGCTTCAGCACAATGCCCGTTCCGACTTTAGCCCGAATCACATCTGCATTTTCGCGCAGCAGCCTGACGACTCCTGCCCCGATATTGCCAAATCCTATGAGACCAACCTGAATATCTTTCATTATTCCTCGCTTGATGGTTCCGTTTTTGCGCAGGCCTCGATCTCGTCGAGAATGCCGTTCACAAACGCCGGTGATTCCTTGTCGCCGAAACGGCGGACAATCTCTATGGCCTCATTGATGCTGACTTTTTTGGGGATATCGGAGCGGAACATCAGTTCGTATGCGGCCAGACGCATGACATTCAGGTCGACCCGCGGCATACGTGACAGCGACCAGTTTTTCGACCGGGCCCGTATGGCCTCGTCAATGACAGCGCGTTGAGACTGCACTCCATGCACCAGACCTTCGGCAAATTCCCGCACCTTGGCCGATATTTCACCCTGTTCCTCGCGAAAGGTCAGCAAGGTTTCACGCAGCAGTACCGAACTGTTTGAATCCAGAGCGTACAACATCTGCAATGCAAGCTCACGCGCTTCACGCCGTAATCCCATTATTTCAGCACCTTCATCAGATTAACTGATTCAATGGCCGTAACCGCTGCCTCAAAGCCCTTATTGCCTGCTTTGGTACCGGCCCGCTCCACCGCCTGCTCGATCGTATCGGTCGTCAATACACCAAAGGCAATTGGAACACCGCTATCCAGAGAGACAGTTGCCACTCCTTTGGACACTTCAGAAGCAACATAATCAAAATGCGGCGTAGAGCCACGGATAACAGCACCGAGACAGATCAGCGCATCGTATTTCCCGGATTCTGCCATCTTTTTAGCAAAGAGCGGAATTTCAAACGCACCCGGCACACGCGCAACATGGATATCTTTGTCATCGACACCATGACGGATCAGCGCATCAACCGCCCCCTCCAGCAGGCGTTCGCAAATGAAACTGTTAAAACGGCTGACAACAATGCCGAACTTCTGCCCTGTTGCTTCAAGTTTACCTTCAAAATAGTGCGGCATGAGTTACCTCCCGGATGTAGCTTAAAAGAATCGAGATATTAGCATATTTTTCCGCACTGGGTAGAAAAAATGTGGCTAAAAACGGATGAACAAATTACCCCAGTTTGAGTGCTGAGAAGATCATCTTCCAGACCGTGATCAGCGAAAAGATCATATAGCAGGCAAGCGTAACGAAGGTGAGACGGCGCTGAATACCTGGAATGATGCGTGCCAGACTGGCGGTCGTTCTGAACGGCATAAGCACACCGACTCCAATCCCCGCAACAGCCCCGCCGAAGAGGGTAGCATAGAGGAGGTAGCCGATGTAGTCATATTCCTTCTGCAACAGGCAGAACGGGCAGTGATGGGTCGGAAGTTCGTAAAAATAGAGGCAGATAAATGAAACCACTGAGGCCGCAGCGATCAGAAAGGTAAGGGTTGAAACAACTGAAAACAGATAGCCTGCACGCCCCCGCCAATGGAAGAACAGACCACTGGCGGCCGTGAGCACCATACCGGAGAAGAAAGCGATCTGCATCGGCAGATGCGGCAATGAAGCAAGATCACCGCTGAAGCTGCTGGACTCGTGACTAAAAAGACTGCCGCAGCACGAGGTGATAATATCCGGTTTTACGCCGGCAAAATAGGCGCACAACAGCACGCCTTCAAGCACCAGCAGCGGCACAACCAGATTGAGCAACTCGTACTTGAAGCGGATCAATGGGTAGTCATAGCCCTTATTATCGGCATAATTTACGATCAGCCAGACCCCGGCCAACAGAAAATTTACAATTTTAAGGAGCAGCGCCGGATAGCCGAAGGAATTTACTGCCAGGGTGCCGGCTGCGCACATGGCGCCGGTAAACAGCGTATGAAGGTCATCTGCGGTGTAGATAAACAGAAACAGTGACATGAGCTCGAAACTGAGAATATAGCTCATGAGTGTTGATATCAGGTAGGTTCTGCGCTCCAGTTCCAGCTGCAGCTCACTGCCGCTTGCCGGTTCCCATGCGCCAAGTATCCGGATGCCATAATACCCTGCATAGATTCCCATGCCGGAGACCAGAAGCGCGATCAGTACCAGCGCAAGAACAGCGGGCTGTAAAATCACCGGCAGCTCCGGCTGTTCACAACCGCACCGTCACGCATCTCAACCAGTGCATCAATCAGTGGTGAATCGAAGACGATCGGGTCATGACTGGCAATCAGCACACTCTTCCCCTCTTCTTTCAAGCGACCGACAATAACCATAAAATCCTGTGACAGCTTTGAATCCAGATGCGCCGTCGGCTCATCAGCAACTATGATGGAGGGGTTATTGATCAGGGATCGGGCAATGGAAACCCGCTGCAATTCTCCACCGGAAAGCAGTTCGACCCGCTGCGCTGCATGGCGCAGAATACTGAACTGCTCCAACAGGTTCAAGGCCCTGGCGCGCAGGTCGGCCCGCCGCTCGCCGGTTGGATAGGCCGGCAGCATTACATTTTCCAGAACGGTGATCCCTTTGACCAGATTAAACTGCTGAAAAATAAATCCGAATGTGGACCGCCTGATATCATTCAGGAAGCGCTCCGGCAGGCTGGTAATTTCAACAGCATCAACACCCTCCTGCTGGAACGGCACTGCGGCCGCAACTCCGTGCAGAAAAATCCGCCCTGATGTGGGCCGGGCCATGCAGCCGATCATCGTCAGAAGCGAAGTTTTCCCCGAGCCGCTCGGCCCCTTAAAAACGGTAATCTGCTGTGGATGCACCGTCAGAGAAACATTGTCCACGGCAGTGAACTGATTCGGCTTGCCGCTGTTGAAACTCTTGGTAATGCCTGAAAGTTCTATCACGTCAATACCTCATGGCGGCGTCAGGGTCGATCGTGGCCGCCCGCCAGCAGGGAATAATCGTTGCCGTCGTATAAGGGACAACCGTCAGAAAGAAAAGTACCGTCAGTTGATAGGCGTCGACAACCGGCACCAGCTGGAAACGGGGGTAGATCACCGACCACCCTTTGAGTGCCTGGGCAAAGAGCGGCGCCGAAAGAAAGAAAACATGACCGTAGGCCAGAATTACTCCCAGCAGAAAAGCCGTTAGCGAGATGACGGTTCCCTCCCAGAACTTGAGCAGCAGCACATCAGACGTCTCCCAGCCAATTGATTTGAGAATGCCGATTTCCTTGCGCTCTTCGGCCGAAAGGCCGGTAGCCTTGTCCCACGCGAAGATAATGAACGAGAATAGTGAGGATGCGAGGATGATCAGCGTCATTCCGCCGCGCCAATCAAAAATAGACTGATACGTCCGCTGGATCTCACTTTTCAGGATCGGTCGTGAATCCGGAAACAGACTGGCAATTTTGGCTGCAACCGTCGGCAATTCTTTCGGGTTGCGAACCATTACCGCCAGATCCGTCGCCTGCCCGTTCGGAAAATTGAACAGCTGACGGAAATCGCCCGGAGAGACTATAATCAGGTCCGCTGCAATAAGATCTGAATCGCTCGGAAAAACGGAATGTATCTCCAGCATCAGCGGTGACTTGTCATAACTGGTCAACGGCAGCAGATCACCAACCTTCAGGTTGCGGGCTGTTGCCACTCCCGCACCAATGGAAGCCTTTTCCGGCTGTGCAGCTGGGTCATCACTCGCCATAACAGTATAGTTGGCGCCATTCAACGCATCATAATAATAGCCCCACAATCGTGGCTGTACTGCCGTTACCCCTCTAATCGAGGCGATTTCAGCGGCATACCCGGCAGGCACCAGATCCTGACGGCCTGCCACGAGTCGCTGCACGACCATGTCAGGAGCATCACTCAAAACAGTGGCCGCCTCCCTCTTCAAGGCTGTGACAAAGAACTGCAGAGAGGCAAGAATGAAGATAACTAACAGATACATTGCAAGAAGAGACAGATTCTTCGCTCTTCTGCGTAGCAGTGATGCCAAAGTAAATTCGAGTATATTCAGATGACGTTCAACAGCTTGTTTCATGGTGTATCCCCGTTCGGGATGGCAGGCAGAATCATTGAACCTGAGGGGAAATGCTCCAGTGCCAAAGGGTGCTCCTGAAAGGGAGCATGGCGGTCAGCCATGGCCGGGTGACGGGTGTAGCGGGCTTCCGTCGTCAGACACAGATCCGTCACGTGTAAATTCCGCAGTTGTGCCATCTGCTGTTTCAATTCATCACTCGAGCGTTGATGCGTATAATGGGCGTGCAGCGGCAGCAGCAGGAAGACGGTGAGACTTGCTGCGGTAAACAGCAAAAATAATATTGATTTGCGCATAACTCGCTTCTATGACTGCCCCAAAAGGGCGTATGGGGTTAGTTGAGGGTCTTTATGATCTGTTTCGTAATTTCATTGAAGCGCAGAATACGTTTGCCTTTGTGATCGAGCTTGAAAGTAGTGGCGTCTTTCTCCGTTTTAAATGGTATCAACTCACTGCCCATCGGCCCGGAGACATCACTGCCGGAGACAAAAAAGGCGGTGCGCGCATCGATCATTGCTACTGAATAATATTCCTTCACTGACTGCGCGACAATATCGGCCTGACGTTTTCCGGGGGTGTAACGGGCAGTATCAAAATAGTGGCTGAACATATCCTTTGGACCGTCATAATACGAGGTTGTGCCGTCCTTGAAGCGGGCCGTCGCAGTCCAGTCAGGATATTTGGCGACAAACATCCCGCATACCGGGCACTTGGCCTCCGGCGGAACGGCGCCGGCACCCTTGGCAGCGACCGACACACCACGTACCATAAGCAAGCAGAGCAGGATAACTATCGGAATACTACGCTTCATGTGAGCTCCGGTTCTATTAGTCTTTTTCGGCATAAGCCAGTGCTTCCTTATATGAGATCAGCTTCCCGTAGTGCTTCTTGATAAATGCAGCGGCATCATCCTTTTTTTCAAAAGCCCACTTGGCATATATCGTCATGACCCCTCGTTTATTGCCGCCTATCACCCATGTCGCTTTTTCAACAGCAACCAGTTTTTTTGTATTGAAGTCAGCAACCTCAACAGTCTTGATCGGCTTGTTTTTATTGAATTTCAACTCAATAACAGCGCAATGAATGCTGCAGACTCCAACAGTTGAACCGTCTGAATACGTGATCAGCATTCGGGAATGAGCAAACTTTTCCCGATCCATACCGCAGTGCGGACAGGACTGATGTTTTTTTACGTCAGCGTGCTGCGATTCGGCAGCAACTCCATCAGCATGCTGGTGGCCGTCCATATCCGCTGATTTGCGGTCTGCACAAGCAATGCTCCCGCCAAGCATCAGGAACGCAGCTGCACACAGCGCGATTAGTCGTTTTTTCATTGTATCGTTCCTTTCAAATTATATACATCTTACAATGTAACGCAAAATTACAGACAGTGCAAGCAGTGCCAAGCTAAAAAAACCGGGTTGACTTTGCGAAGCGTTAAATCTAACACTGTGCGTATCAACTGTTTAATACGCAGATCAAGCGAGGAGATAGGCAATGAATCTCACCAAAAAACATATACTCGCGCACTTCAAACAACATGAGGGCGCCATCCCTTTTGCTGTCCTTGTACGTGATTTCGGCGGTCGTCATATCAAACGGGAACTAAAAAACATGTTGGAGGATATGACCGGGGACGGCGAAGTGATCCGGCAGAAGGGTAATAGTTACCGCCTGCCGGGAAACATAAAAACCACCCGCGGCAGAATTTCAGTGCACCGTGACGGCTATGGATTTGTGACCCCCGAAAGCGGTGGGGAAGACATCTTTATCCCCTCTAAATTTTTGAAGGACGCGCTGCACGGAGACTTGGTGGAGGCGAGTTCCTCGCCAAGCCGAATGGGAGGAAGCAAGCTCGATGGGCGAGTGCTCACGGTGCTGGAACGTGCGACCACCCGCATCGTCGGCCGCTATGAAGAGACCCGCCGTGGCGCAATTGTCATTCCCGATGACCAGCGGCTTAATCTTGCTGTATCGATTCCGGCGAGGGGACGTGGACGGGCTGAAGACGGGCATCAGGTCGTTGCCGAGTTGACATCATATCCAATCGGCGGGAGACCTGCCGAAGGACAGGTTATTGAAATTCTCGGATGGCCCAACGATCCGGACGTGGAGGTGGAGTCTGTTATCCGCCGGTTCGACCTGCCGCACATTTTTGCACTGGACGCGCTGGCCGAGGCAGAGGGGATTGCCGATACGGTTTCCCTGGATGACCTGAAAGGGCGCGTGGACTTGCGTTCCATGCCGACCGTAACCATCGACGGTGAGACTGCCCGCGACTTCGATGATGCCGTATCGCTTCGCCGCGAGGGGGATAATTTCCGGCTGTGGGTCTCAATCGCTGATGTTTCACACTATGTAAAAAAAGACAGTCCGCTTGATCGGGAGGCATATCTCCGCAGTACTTCCGTCTACTTTCCGGATCGTTGCATCCCGATGCTGCCGGAGCGTCTCTCAAACGGCATCTGCTCACTTAACCCACATGTTGACCGCCTGACGATGACGGCAGAAATGCTCTTTAACCCAAATGGCACCATGCTTGAATCGTCCTTCTATTCCAGTGTCATAAAAAGTGCGGCCCGCCTGACCTACACGATTGTGAAACAGATTATTGTCGACGATGATCGTGACCTGGCCGACAAATACCGGCCGGTGTCTCCGATGTTGCAGGAAATGAAGGTACTGGCTCTTATTCTGATGGCAATGCGCAAAAAGCGCGGCAGCATTGATTTTGACCTGCCAGAACCGGAGATCATCATCGGTTTGACCGGCCTGACTGAAGGAATTATCCGCGCAGAACGCAATCTGGCTCATCAATTGATCGAAGAGTTCATGCTGGCCGCTAATGAGGCGGTAGCGCGCGCTATCACCGCTCGGAGCATTCCCTTTCTGTATCGTGTCCACGAGAATCCTGATCCGGTCAAACTGCACACGTTTCAAGAGTTTGTGTATGGGTTCGGTTACGAATTCAGCCTGATCGAAGAGAAGGTCAAGCCGTCTGAGCTTCAGCGCCTGCTGGCCCAGGCTGACGGACGCCCCGAGGAGCGTATGATAAACTACGCACTGCTGCGCTGCATGAAACAGGCTCGTTATGCCGCCGACAACGTCGGGCATTTCGGCCTGGCATCTGACTGTTACTGTCACTTCACTTCTCCTATCAGACGGTATCCCGATTTAGTAGTGCACCGTATATTGAAAGCAAGCCTCGGCTCCGTTCCGTCAACTGACACCTCCGGCACACCTGCCGTTTTTTCACCGCAACAGCCAGACCACGCCCTGAGCGGAACTGAAGGAAAACGGATCTCAAAACAACTTGCAGTTGCCACTGAGCGACTGGGAGAGGTAGCCGAACATACCAGCAAGCGCGAGCGGATTGCCATGGAGTCCGAGCGCGACGTGGTGGAAATGAAAAAACTTCAGTATATGCAGCAACATGTCGGGGAACAATTTGACGGTTACATCACCGGCGTGACCGCCTTCGGTTTTTTTGTGGAACTGGAAGAGCTTTTTGTGGAGGGGTTGGTACATATTTCGACGCTGACAGATGATCTCTACAGCCATGCGGAGAAGCAGCATTCTCTCATCGGGCGACGCACCGGCACAACTTTTCGCATTGGTGATGCCGCACGAATCACCGTCGTTTCGGTATCACCGGGCACACGCCGGATTGAGTTTGTTCTGGCAGCACATACTGCAGCTGCACCACGGATAGACGCCGGGACTGCCGGGGCGGAGGAATATCTGCGCATTCCGTTACGAGGTAAACACTTGACTGGTGTGCAGCCACGAGGCGACATGCATGAACGGACCAGCAGGACCAGCAAAACCGGTAAATCGGGGACTGGAAAGAGCGGACCGCGAAAACGGCGCTAAGATTGTTTCGCGCAAAACCTGGTTGCACGCCGGTACATCACTGTGATAGGAAGAAGCTATGAGCGAACAAAAAGTAGTCCCCGTAATCGAGCATCTGGTTGAACTGCGCAAACGCCTGGTCATCATCGTCATTGCTATAGTGATTGGCATGGGGGTAGCCTGGAATTTCTCCAACGACCTGCTTCATTTCATAGAGAAACCGTTATCCGGTGCAACCTATCTGACCGAAGTAAAAAAGATGGTCTATGCAAAGGTCAAGGAACGTGCGCCGGCGCTGTATGCCCACTACAAGCTGGATAATGATATCAACACCCCTCAAAAGGCACGCGTACTCAACTACAGCGCACCGCTGGAACCGTTTTTCATGCAGTGTAAAATATCCATGCTGGCAGGATTTGTCATCGTACTGCCAATCGTATTCTATCAAATATGGTCATTTATCGCACCCGGCCTGACCCGACGTGAACAGCGGATGGTTGTCCCTTTTGTAACCGCCGCCACCATAACATTCTGTATCGGAGCCATGTTTTTTCTGATCATCATCTGGCCGGTCATCATTAACTTTTCCCTTTCATACGAATCCGAAGGGCTTCAAAGCTGGTTCAATATCAGCGCATACGTCAATTTTTGCTTACGGTTGATTCTGGTTTTCGGCCTGATCTTTGAACTGCCGGTTTTGACGCTGCTGCTGGCCCGCTTTGGAATCGTAAGTTACCAGCTTCTGGCACCCAAACGAAAATACGCGCTGCTGGCCAGCTCGATCGTTGCCGCTTTTCATGCCGATCTGATAACAATGTTCGTTATTATGATCCCGATGTACCTGATGTATGAAATCAGTGTCTGGGTGGCGTTGATCTTCGGCAAGAAAAAAGTCTCAATTGATGATGCGCTTCCGGGTGAGACGATCTAAATAACAATATAACAACAATATAAATACTGTTGACAAGTCACAGCGAAACCCCTAAAAAGATATATACAGTCTTTTTGGGGGTTTTTACATGATGGAGCTTACACGTAAAGGTGAATATGCAATCAGAGGCATTGTCTATTTGGCGGGAAAACCGATCGACAAAGTCTGCCTGCTGAGTGATATCGCAGCAGCAGTTGATGTTCCCCCTACGTTTCTTGCCAAAATATTCCAACAGTTCAGCAAAATGGGGTTGGTTAAATCCTTCCGCGGCACCGGTGGCGGCTTCATGCTGGGTCGCGCGCCCGAAAGCATTACCCTGCTGGAAGTCGTTGAGGCGGTTGAAGGACCGATAATTCCGAACCGTTGTGTTGTTGCACCTTCAGATTGTGGTCGTTCCAGCCATTGCAATGTTCATCCGGTATGGAAGCGTGTCCAGGGGCAGGTCCGGGGAGTATTAGAGGGAGTAACCCTCAAAGAGTTGGCATCAGAGGAACAATACCTGACAAGCAATTAATATTACTACTATTATCCCTAATTACGTTGACATTTCCCAATCATTACTATACTGTCCTGCACCAATTGTATTGATTTTCCAGAAGCCCGAAGCGGGATTTTGGTATTTCAGAGACAAAATAACTTAGAAAGGAGCATCCCGCCGGAGATACGCTCACGCAGTTTGTGGGTAACGACGCCGCTCCGGCAAAGCCGATACCACTTCCCTACTCTTTTATTATGCGAAAAAAACTAATTTATCTAGCATTCCTGTCATTATTGACCGCGTGCGAAAATGCCCCGTTCAAACTGGCAGAAATCCAATCGACCACATCGCTGGCCACTGAACCATCCATCCTCGACGACAGCAACATCTCCCTTATCCAGCGAAAAAAACAACAGGCCGTTATTGAGTCTGCATTTTCCCGTAGAACCTCACCCGAACGAGCACATCAGCTGGCGGAAATCTGCTTTAGCAAGACTGTCGGCACTGTTTTCATGCCATTCGACCTGGCTGAGATTGCCCTGGCTGAAACCGGTGGCCATCGCCTTTCATCCCGCGCGGTATCAACACGGGGGGCCCGTGGGGTTTGGCAGCTAATGCCGCGTCGGGCACAAAGCCACGGCTATTCGGCCACCGACATGCTTGATGATGAAAAGTGTGCCGAGGCCGCGGTCTGTGAGCTCTACACCAAGCTTGATATGGCTCAGGGAAATCTTGAACGTGCCAAAAAATATTATTGCGGGCAAGGACCGCAGGCAAACGCGTATATGAAAAAAATACGCGGGATTCGCCGGGAGATGACGGCAAAACTCACTATTTCAGGCGATAAACTGGCATTAGCTGAGACAGCATCGAGAATCCGTTGAGGCAATTTTTGCTCTGCCATATCGTCACGCTGATTCTCACAGTGCTTTCCGGATGCGCCTCTCTCGTAAAGGAACCACATGTGACTGTTCGTTCAACAAATGTTGTGAGCGTGGATACGTCCGGCTTCGATATCGAACTGCTCATAGGCGTTGAAAACCCCAACTCTTTTGATGTTTCACTGCTTGCGTACACCTATGATCTTCAGGTTATGTCCATCCCCCTTTCAAGCGGCGGACTACAAAAAAAAGTAACCTTCCCGTCGGGACAGACGGTTGATGTGCGCCTCCCGTTCCGTCTGCATCACGGGGACCTGCTTGGAATTCTCAAGCGACGCCCTGATCTTGATCGGATTCCATACAGTGTTGATGCACGCCTGAATCTCGGGACACCATTCGGTGAAGTGGTCATTCCTTTCAAAAAGAGTGATACCGTTTCAGTTCCGGCAGCCTATCGGCCAGGCACCTACTTACAACGTATGCTGCAACCTCTCAAGGAGATGTTCTAAGAGGTTATCACAGGTGTTTTTTCTTGATATGAAAGGAGCCGCTCTGCTATAGTCGGGCGGCTTTTTTGTTCATGGTTTCTATATAACAGAATAGGAGTTTTTTGTGGAGAGAGGAACGTATTCCGACAGCCAGACCGGCCTCACCCTTCGCACCAAGATGGTACTTCTTTCTGCAGCGGCGTTTTGCGGCATCCTGTTGGTTGGCGCTATCAGCCTGTTTATGATGAATGACGTCCGGATTGGTGGCACTGCCTACCGATTTATTCAAAAAGACAAAGACGCCCTCGAAAGCATTGCCCTGCTGAAATCAGACCTTTTTCAGATTAACAGTGAAATGCAGAACTTCATGCTTGAAACAGACTCTGCCGTTGCCGCACACAATATTACTACAATAAAAGAGCTCACGAATAACATAGAGCTCAATTTTGGTATCGCGCTTGAATCCGTTGAATCTCCGGGAAAACATGCCACCATAAACAAGGCAAACGCAATCTGGAAGGAATATCGCAAAACACTGCTGGATGAAGTATTGCCGGCAGCAGCAGCAGGAGATGTGCTTAAGGCCAGCTATCTGATGACCGGGATACAGGAGCAGAGATTCCGCACGTTCAGCAAGGCTGTCGCACAGATGGTCGACCGCATTCGCCAGGATGTCAGCGCCACCGAGCAACAGGTTACGGCAAGTATACGAATAAAAATATTTGTCTCTGCCGCCATTACAATTATTGTTATCGGCCTGATTGCCCTGTTTTCGTATTTGATTACAACCTCCATTACCAGACCGCTGAAAAGCTGCGTTGATTTTGCAAAAGCAATGGCTGGCGGCAAACTTGACGCACGCCTTGAGGTGCGAGGCGGCGGCGAAGCGGCCGAACTGGCTCATGCAATGAACATTATGGCCGAAAATCTTCATAGTATGGTTGCGCGTATCGGCTCTGCCTCTGAAGTGCTCACTTCCATCGACAACAATCTCGAAAATGCATCACGCCAGGTTGTAAACTCCGCACAAATGCAGGAGAGATCTGTGACAGAGACCTCCCATGCTGTAGTACAGATAAATAAATCGGTGCATGAAGTTTATGATGGTGTTGATAAACTTTCGGAATCTGCGACTGAAACATCTGCCTCGTCACTTGAGATGGCTGCAACAATAGAAGAAATTGCAATGAGCGCGGAAAAACTGGAGGAAGCGGTTGAAGAAGTCAGCTCTTCCATTACTGAAATGGCTACTTCAATCAAAGAAATCGGCACCAGCATTGTCAATCTACTGGACGCATCAACAACAACGGCTTCATCAATCGCCGAGATGGATGCGACTATCAAGCAGGTAGAAAAAAATGCCATGGATTCGGCCGCTATTTCTGAAACCGTCCGAAGTGATGCAGAGATCGGAAAGAATGCAGTTCTTGAAGCAATCGCCGGTATGCAGGCGATCAGGGCTTCATCACAGATAACCTCGGAGGTGGTTGAAACCCTCTCGTTGCGAGTAAACGACATCGGAGCCATTCTCTCGGTTATTGATGAAGTTGCGGAGCAGACCAATCTTCTGGCACTTAATGCGGCAATAATAGCGGCTCAGGCGGGTGAACATGGCAAGGGATTTGCCGTGGTTGCCGACGAGATTCGCGAACTGGCGGAGCGCACCAGCAGCTCAACCCGGGAAATAGCGGCGGTAATCAAGGGTGTTCAGGAAGAGACCCATCGCGCGGTGGCTGCGATCAGCCAAGCCGAAGATAGTATTGCTGCAGGTGAAAAATTATCACAACGCTCCGGATTTGCACTCGAAAAGATCGTCTCTGGAGTACAGCGGGCAGGAATTCAGGTCAGTGAAATCGCCAAAGCCACCGTTGAACAGGCGCGTGGCAGCCAGAGCATCCGGGAGGCGATGGAAAACGTAGAAGATATGGTTGAAAGCATTGCCAATTCTGCCCGTGAACATTCGCGGGGAACAGATATGATTTCGTCTGCGGCTGAGCGGATGAAAGACCTCACTATCCACCTGCGGACGTCAACCCGGGAGCAAAGCAAGGCAAGCAGCCTGATTGCCCGGTCAGCAGAGGATGTAACTGCCATGGTTGATCAGATTCGCGATGCCTGCCGGTCACAGGTTGACAACAGTACCCTGATTTCGAAATCGGTCAACAACATAGAAGGGGCAACGGCTGCAAACAGCCGCGCGACAAAAGTTATGGATGCTGCAGTGGCCGATTTGACACGTCAGATCGATCTGCTTGAGAAGGAGATGACCGGTTTTAAAATATGACCGGCCGGTAATAACGACTATGAGCAGACTTGCTGCACGCTTACACACGCTTCAAACAGATAAGTCAAAGGCTTTGGTAACTTTTATCACTGCCGGCGACCCGGATCTGGCAACGACCGAAGCAATGATCCATCTCCTTGAGGATGCCGGAGCTGACATCATCGAACTTGGGGTTCCCTTTTCCGACCCGATGGCCGATGGTCCGACGATTCAGCTTGCTTCGGAGAGGGCTCTCGCCTCCGGTACAACACTGCATGGTGTTTTGGAGGTTGTACGAAAAGTCCGTCGCCGTTCCCAGATCCCGATTGTTCTGATGGGATACCTCAATCCAGTCCACGCCTACGGGTATGACAGTTTCTGTCATGACGCGGCAAAAGCCGGTGTAGACGGAGTTCTTCTCGTGGATATGCCGCCGGAAGAATCCCACGAGCTGACCGTTCCCGCCAGACGAAATGGGCTGGATGTGATCTTTCTACTTACGCCAACCTCTGATGCCGCCCGGATAGCCACGGTAAACCGTCTTGGCAGCGGCTTTGTCTATTACGTCACCGTCACCGGGGTAACGGGAGCCAGGACGACGGTTTCCGAAACATTAGCCCGGGAGTTGTCACGAGTGAAGCAGACCATTACACTCCCGGTCATGGCTGGATTCGGTATATCAACCCCGGAACAGGCTGCCGAGGTGGCACACCTGGCCGATGGAGTCGTCGTCGGCAGTGCAATTGTGAAACTGTTCGAACAGCTGAGCGGAGCAGAATTACAACAGCAGCTTCGTCAATATGTCAGTGATTTGAAACAGTCAATCTGACTGCGCTTGACAGCGCCCCCCAATTCTGCTACCTACCCATTTTATTTGCACTTAACTATTTTAGGCTTACCAAAGAACCGAGGTTACGTATGAGCTGGTTTAGTAAAGAAAGAGTCGGTATAGAAAAATCAGGCGGCAACAAAGTCACCTTTCCGGATGGAATGTGGATCAAATGCCCGGGCTGTTCCGAAACACTCCTCAGCAAGGATATCGAGGTCAATCTGCAGGTCTGCCCCAAGTGCGGTCACCACTATCGCATTTCTGCCCGCAAACGCCTCGAAGCTCTGCTTGACGGCGGTGTCTGGCAGGAGTTTGACGCTGACGTCACATCGGTTGATTTCCTTCAGTTCAAAGATGCCAAAAGTTATCAGGAGCGCATCGATACAGCACTGGCCAAAGGTGGGGCAAAAGACGCGGTCATCTGTGTCGAAGGCGCTATCGAAGAGCTGCCGGTGCAGGTTTCATGCTTTGATTTTTCCTTCATGGGTGGAAGTATGGGAAGCGTGGTCGGCGAAAAAATCACCCGCTCAATCGAACGCGGTCTGCAGAAATGCCAACCGGTTATCATCATCTCTGCTTCCGGCGGCGCTCGTATGCAGGAGAGCATCCTCTCCCTGATGCAGATGGCCAAGACATCAGCCGCCCTGGCAAAGCTCAAGCGAGCCGGCATTCCGTTTGTGTCACTGCTGACTGACCCGACTACCGGCGGGGTTACTGCCAGCTTTGCCATGCTGGGAGACGTCAACATTGCCGAACCCAAAGCGCTGATCGGCTTTGCCGGCCCCCGCGTTATTGAGCAGACTATCCGTCAGAAACTGCCGGAGGGCTTTCAACGTGCTGAATATCTGCTTGATCACGGCATGGTGGATGCCATTATCCCGCGCACCGAAATGCGAGCAAAACTGGCTTCCATATTGAAAATGCTGCATCGTCCTGCTGCCTGATATGCTTCTCACAGATGTTCTTGAAAAGCTTTACGCCCGTCGGCGCTTTGGCATACGGCCAGGCGTCGACAGGGTCGGCAAGCTGCTTGAACGTCTCGGAAATCCTGAAAAAAAGTTTCGCACCATTCATGTCGTCGGCACAAACGGCAAAGGTTCCACGTCAGCATTTCTCTCCTCTGTTCTTCTTCATGCCGGGCATACTGTTGCCCAATTCAGCTCCCCTCACCTGGTGCGTTTCACAGAGCGTTTCAGAATAAACGGCACGGAATATCCCGCTGATACGCTGGCGAAGCGACTGGACATCGTACTGGAAGCAGCTCCGGAAGAAGCAACATTCTTCGAGATTACAACAGCCCTTGCTGCATATATTTTCAGCGAAGAGCAGATCGAACTGGCAGTCGTGGAGGCCGGAATGGGCGGCCGTTCAGATGCAACAGCTGCTTTTAATGGTGAGATGACCTTGATAACTCCAATCGACCTCGACCATGCCGAATACCTTGGTGCAACCATTGAAGAAATAGCCCGGGAGAAGGCAGGAATAATCGAACCCGGTACCATTGTTATCAGTGCGGAACAACCGGATGCCGTGCGCTCTGTAATTGAAAAGCAATGCCGCACGGAGAACTGTGCGCTGAAAATGCTCAATAACGATTTTTCTGTTGAATGGAATCGTGACGGAACTCTCCGGTATCATGGTTTGAACAGCACCATGATACGGCTCACACCCGGTATTGCAGGCCGCTATCAATCCGGTAATGCTGCTGTTGCACTTGCTGCCGCTGAGGCACTTGAAGCCGGCGGGATGAATATAACACCTTCTGCATTCACAGAAGGCATCAGCACGACGCAGTGGCCAGGCAGGATGGAACTGATACCGGGCCCCCCCCCCCTGCTGCTGGACGGGGCACATAACCCTGCCGGAGCATCTGCTTTGGCGAACGCGCTGCAGGACTATTCCTATTCACGGCTGCTGTTGGTGACCGGAGTCTGCGATGACAAGGATATTGACCATATATATGCGCCACTGCTGCCGCTTGTCGATACAGTCTTTACGGTAACCCCTGCTGTTGAACGAGCGTTGAAAGACGAAGAGCTCACCCGTTTTTTCCATACGAAGGGAATTGCGTCCCGGTCGTGCGGCTCTGTCGTTACCGGGATTACCACCGCCCGCAGTCATGCGTCCGAAAACGATCTCATCCTCGTATGCGGCTCACTTTTTGTAGTCGGTGAAGTCAAGGCATGGCTTGAGCACGTAAACTACACCGGAATCAGGGGCTGATTTTTTCGATGCAGCATATCTACCATTTACTTCTGTTCTGCCTTCTCTCCTGCTGCGTACCATCCGTCGAAGCCGCACCACCTCCCGTTTCCGATGAGAATATTCATATCAATGCCGATCACATGAATCAGAGCGTGACAGATGGAGTATATACCGCTGAAGGTAATGTCGTCGTACGATGGCAGGGCCAGAACCTGGTTGCCGATAAGGTTCGCTATGAAGCGGCAGCGCATACACTGTATGCCAACGGCTCGGTTGTTCTGTCAAAAGGGGCAACTGTTCTGAAGGGCGAAGCGCTGGTACTCAATACGGATACGGGACAGGCCGATATGGATGCGACGCAGCTTACGACCCCCGAATCAGGTATTAAGATTGCGTCTGACAGACTCACCCGGCTGAACGAGAGCGAGTATGTTGCAACTTCAAGTGAGTTTACATCCTGTGACATGCCCGACCCAAGCTGGAAGTTTAAAGCAGCGGATCTCAAAGTAAATCTGACGGGATATGCCACGGGGCGCAATGTAATCTTTTATGTCAAAGATATTCCGGTACTCTATATTCCCTGGATCGCGTTTCCGGTCGTGCTGGAAAAAACATCCGGCCTCCTTTTTCCACGCTTCGGTTATTCGAAAAGAAGAGGCGCGCAGCTTGATATTCCGGCCTACCTGGTCATTTCACCCAGCCAGGATATCCTGTTCGATCTGGATATACTTTCGCGACGCGGCATCGGTACCGGCCTTGATTACCGTTATATCCGTGTACGCGGTAGTGAAGGACACATCAGCGGCTATTCAATCTATGATCGGACAGAAAACCGCTGGCGCTGGCAATTAGCCCAGGAGCATAAGGAAATTCTTTCACCGGGCGCAAACCTGCGTATGACTGTCAACACGACAAGTGACCGCACCTTTTTGAGCGATTTCGGTGAGAAAAGCGGAGAATACAATCGTCAATCGAATGACACCATAATCAACAGTTTGAAAACATGGCAGAATTATGCCGTAACCACCTATTTTCACTATAGTGAAAATCTTTACGCCGCCAATAATCGGGCAACACTCCAGACCCTGCCGTCGCTTGGTATGGCAGCCGTTCGTCAGCCGGTATTCTCTTTGCCGCTCTATTTTGATATGGACGGCTCTGCAGAAAACCTTTACCGCCAGTCAGCCCCCAGCGGCCAGCGACTGTACGTCTTTCCCCGGTTAACGCTGCTCCCGTTCCAGAGCACCTCTGTTCAAGCAGCACTGTTTGCAGGAATACACATCAGAGGCTATGCCACCGACAAGCGTGACAGCGGCGGCGGAGTGCAGTCAAGTGATGGTGACCTGCTGCCTGAAGCCGGCGTCCGCCTGTCAACATCACTGACTCGTATCTATGAGACTAATTTCCAGCTGCTTAAAAAACTCAGGCATGAGATTATTCCGGAACTCCGCTACAGCTTTGTGCCGGAACTCGATCAGCAGCGACTCCCGCTTTATGATTACTCCGATCGCATGATCCACCGGAATATGATCTCGCTCTCCCTTACCAATTTGATCGGAGGAAAATTTATTTCCAACAATACCAATGAATATCGTGAAATTTCCAGGATCAAACTGAGCGCAGACTATGCGCTGGAGGGGGGGCGCCGTGACCTGCTGACCCTGGTGGAGAGTCAACGTCCATGGAGTGATCTTGCTCTGGAATCAGATACCTGGATAACCAAACAGCTGCGCATAACATTTGACTCTCGCTATAACCTCTACGAAAATCACCTGTCAACGGCTGTAGCAGGAATGGAAGTTAATGACCAGCAAGGCAACATCATCGCTGCCGGGTACCAGATGGCACGTAATGAAGTGGAATATTTTGAAGGGCGGGTTGCAACCGGAATGATTAAACCTTTACATCTTTCTTATACCGCCCGCTACTCATTTGACCGGGGCGATTTTCTTGAATCGGTGTACGCGGCAGAATATCGTCACAAATGCTGGAGCCTGAACTTTGCAGTTCATCAGCGCCCCGGCAATCAATCATACACCTTTAATTTCAATCTGGCAGGACTGGGAAGCAAGTAATCACGTGCGGTGACAGATTACTTGTGACATTGCTTGCACTCTACAGGTCCTTTATCATTCATGTCGTGACACGGTATGCAGAGATTATGTGCAGCCTCTTTCCCCCAGCCTTCAATCTTTCCACCTTCAGCCTTGTGGCAGTGAAAACATTCGCTACCGTTATAAATCTGGTGTTTCCAGTGCGGAAATAGCAACGGTACCGCACCTGTTTTCAGGCTGATGATATCAGGTCCGGAACCTTTCGAGGCATCGGCAATGACTGTTGAGCACGCAAAAAAACCGGAAAGAAGAACGGCCAACACCATGATACTCTTCATAATGGCAAACTCCCCTGAAGAAATATTTAACGTTGGCACTCTATCAGAAATAAAAGCCGTTTGTAAACAGCAACCCGTTGCGCTTCGTCGTTTGAAAGACCTGCAGATCGCTTCGGTGTAACAAACTGCCGTAAAAAGCACCTTTCACCGACGGTAAGAGGTGGGTTATCAAGCCCGATCCGCGGGGGTATCTGCAGTGATCCGAGCCTGAATCGACCGACAGATGATATCAGGCAGGGGTTAAGCATGATCATGCTGTCTTTCATGATGCAGGCGGGCGGCTTACTTTTTTTCCCAAGATAAAGCACAAAATTACCGGGCGATTGTCGCTCTTTTTCAAGATCTTTGAGACGTTCAATTTCGTCAACCGGATCTTCCCGTGCATCACGATGAGCAAACATCAGCAGTTCAAGACCGGTTTGAGCGACCATCTCCAACAGATCGTCAACACGATAGGTATACACGCGTGGATGAAGCAAGGCATCGGCAAGACCTGAAACAGTAGCAGCTTCATCGGAAGCAGCCAGGTAATTCGCCAGTCGCGATCCTTTTTTGGCTTTATTCAGAAGACGGCGGGCGGTGCGGACTGAATCTATGCCAAGAAGCCTGAAAGAGCGGCGGATGGACTCTTCTTCCCGCCGGGCGTAGCGGCTGTAAAGCATGACCCTTACGATACCACCCGGTACGAGACGGCCTTCCAGCGCCCGCAAACCTGCGAGCGGATCATCCAGATGATGAAGAACGCCGAAAGAATCAATCAATCCGAATGTGCCATCAATCACACCCTGCTCCGACACATTGCCGCAGCGGTAGACGACATTTCCTTTTCCATGCAGAAGACAGTGCCAGCGTGCCCGACTCAGACTACGCTCTGACAGGTCCAGTGCGGTAATTGCGACGTCAGGATTGGCAACAGCCCATGGATACGGGGCAAAGGTGCCACAGCCGGCAATGAGGATTTTTTTCGCGTCTGGCGGAGGCGGGCAACGATTAAAGCGGGCCCAGAGCGCCTCCAGATTGAGGGCATAGGTGTCGCAGCGACGAACGGACGCAGCCAGGGGATAGTGCGGGTAGGGGTAACGCTGATAATGTACTTGTACCGGATTGGCCATACGGTACTGTAACAGGATGTGGTCCGGCTTTCAACCGTCAGAAAAAGAGCCCTTCGCAGAATAACGAAGGGCTCATAAAACAGACAGCTGTTAATTTTCTTATTTTACAATCGTGGCTTCTTCAACAATCGCAGTGTACTTGTAACCACCGCCGAAATCTTTGTCTTTGGCAAGAACGCCACTCACCGTGACAACATCATCCACGTCGGCAAGCTCCTGTGAAGTGCACACCAGATTATGGGTCTTTTTGGATTGGGATCCCGTTCCATCCTGAATATGGATCCAGTTTTTACCCATAATGCCAACCGACACCTTGACTACCTTGCCTCTGACGACAACCTTCTTCTTATTCAGCTTGGCGCTGCCGGCAAATACTTCCTGAACGGTATACGCATTTGCGCCGGTTGCCTTCGCAACAGAAATTTTGGCATCCTTGCTCGAAGCGGCTGCTTTGCTTCCGCCGGATTTACCTTTGTCAGTATCTTTTGGCAGAGCAGTATGAGTGCTCCCGGCAGGAGAATCAGAGACGGCAGCATCAGCAAAAATAATCCTGTCAAACTTACGTTTAAGACTTTTGCTCTCAAAGTCAGCCATTTCCATGCCACCCTTGAAGGTAACCTGAGTACCGACTGCAATTGGAGTCGCCACAGACGCGACCCAGACTTTTTCTCCGTCTTTCTTCTGGATATACACGTAGGTGTACCCACCGCTATCCATAGTCTGAAGGACTTTGCCTGACAGCGGCTCGGCCTGTGGTTGAGAAGCTTTTTCTGCAACAGGAACTACCGTTTTTTCTGCAACAGGCGCGACGGCCTTTTCGGCAGCAGATGGTTCGGATTTGTCCGGCATTGCCAACGCAGCCGTTACGGAAGAGAGTGCAATTACGCAGGAAAGTGACAGTATAAGGTTCTTTTTCATGAATTCCCCTTTTTTGTAGTTACCAACTTATGACGGTGATACTATCATATTTCTACACACGTGGCACCCAAAAAAACAGGAGTACACATGTTCACGCGCCTCTATGTTCACGTGCCGTTCTGCGTCGAAAAATGTCACTATTGCGCCTTTGTCTCAACCACCTCGAAAAACAACGAGCTTGTGGAGTATCCGACACTCCTTATGCGTGAAATGCAGCTCCACCCTGCCGGAATGGGGCCAATCGCTTCCGTGTATTTCGGTGGCGGCACCCCGTCACTGCTGCAGCCGGAGCAAGTCGCCACACTACTTGAGGAAATTGCCGCGCGAATGGGCATCCAGCCTGAAGCTGAAATAACTCTGGAAGCTAATCCGGGCACGGTAGATATACATATATTGAAAAGGTTTCGCGATGCCGGTATAAACCGGCTTTCATTAGGAATTCAATCCTTCGATGATTGTCGTCTGAAGTGCCTGGGACGTATTCATACGACACAGCAGTCTCACCAGGCGTTTCAGGATGCACGCGAAGCCGGGTTTACCAATATCAGCGTAGACTTGATCCACTCCCTTCCCGGCCAGAGCCTTGATCAATGGCGACTTGAATTGCT
>JAYTVV010000058.1:0-3537 GCA_043743795.1 Geobacteraceae bacterium | reverse complement strand
TTTTTTTTGAACCACTTGGCGAGAAGCGCCTCGCGCACCGACTCACCCACTTCAGGTATCTTTATTTCCATGACGAGCTCCATCAAAACAGTTTGAATTTATTCTATTTACTCCACGCAAAGAGAGATACTCTACCTTATTTTTTACAATTCTCCAGCAAAAACAAAAGGCGACCAAAAGAGGTCGCCATTTGATACGCTCCGAACCGGGTAAACTACGCCTGCCCTTTCAGATGCTCCCTGCCAAACGGCGACATCTGCCGCAAACGAGCGATGATCGGCGGCATCTCACGGATGACCGTATCGATTTCGGCATCGGTAGTATACCGCGACAGTGAAAAGCGGATTGACCCGTGGGCACAGGTAAATGGTACACCCATGGCGCGCAAAACATGAGAAGGCTCCAGCGATCCTGAGGTGCAGGCACTTCCTGACGAAGCGCAAATACCGAACTCCGACAGCAGCAGCAGTATTGCCTCTCCTTCGACAAACTCAAACGCGATCGAAGTGGTATTCGGTAGCCGCTCCGCTCCGCCGCCATTGATACGGGCATGGGGAATAGCCGCCATCAGAGCATCCTGCAAGCGATCACGCATCGCCTTGACAACGGTGTTCTCGGATTCCATGTGCAGACCGGCCAGCTCACACGCCTTGCCCAGCGCAATAATGGCTGCAGCATTTTCAGTCCCGGCCCGGCGGCTTTTTTCCTGATGTCCACCCACCAGAAGCGGACGAAATGGCGTACCACGACGAACATAGAGGACACCGATCCCTTTGGGAGCATGCAGTTTATGTCCGGACAGCGAAAGCATATCGATGCTCGACGCGGCCATGTTGATCGGAATTTTACCGATGGCCTGCACGGCATCACTGTGAAAAAGTGCCCCCTTCGACTGAGCAATTTTCGCTGCCTCTTCAACCGGAAAAATAACACCGGTCTCATTATTGGCCCACATCAGCGAGACAATTACCGTATCATCATCAACAGCGGCTTTCAGTTCTTCCATATCCAAACGACCGGCACCATCAACGCCGATTTCAGTGACCCGATAGCCTTTCTGGCGCAGATTACGACACTGGGTCAGAATAGCAGGATGTTCAACGCGTGACGTAATAATGTGCCGCCGGTCAGGAAACACCTCCAGAGCCGAGCGGATAGCGGCATTGTCGCTCTCGGTACCGCAGGCAGTGAAAATTATTTCATCCGGCGATGCCCCGAGCAGGTCCGCAACACGAACCCGCGCTTCATTTACTTTGCTCTGTACCTGACCGCCAAAAAAATGCATCGAACTGGGATTTCCGTACAATTCGCAGAAATAGGGACGCATCTCCTCGAAAACCGCTTCATCGACCTTGGTGGTCGCGTTATTGTCGAGATAGATCTCTTTCATGCGGAAACCTCCTCTACCACGATATCTTCGGCAACCAGATCACGCAATTTGGCTTCAACCATGCGCGCAGTGTTGCCGGATGAAGCGCAACCGGCACAGGCTTTGCGGAACGCCACCTGCACTTTGGCACCGTCGATGTCAATCAGCTCCAGGTCTCCGCCATCAGCCCAGAGCAGCGGACGGATATCACGTTCCAGCACTTCCTGAATCAACTGCATTTTCTTCATGTTGGAAAGTTTCTCCGGCCGCACACGTGCCTGGGCAGCCGCTTCGCCCAGCACCAGGGCAATCAGATCCTTGATTTTGGGAATACAACCGCCGCAAGCGCCGCCCGCTTTGGTAAAGTTTGTCACCTGCTCGGCAGTTGTCAGACCATTGGTTTCAATAACTTTTTTAAGGAAAGCATCGGTAATACCGAAACATTTGCAGATAATCTCCCCCTCATAGTCAGGATACGCCGGACCATGATCATGTTCACTGTCGTGATGGGGAATTTCCATACCGCGATACTTGAATATGGCCACCTCCAGCGCCTCCTGCCCCATAACGGAACAGTGCATTTTTTCTTCCGGGAGTCCACCCAAGAAATCGGCAATATCCTGATTGCTGACAGCCAACGCTTCATCAAGGGTTTTACCCTTTACCATCTCGGTCAAAGCAGATGAAGAAGCAATTGCACTGGCACAACCAAAGGTTTGAAACTTGGCATCGACAATTTTGTCTTTGTTTTCATCCAGCTTGAGATACAACTTAAGTGCGTCACCGCAGGCCAGGCTGCCAACTTCTCCAATGGCATCGGCGTCGGCAATATCACCCACATTGCGCGGGTTCAAAAAATGGTCCTTAACTATTGGCGTATAATCCCACATGACGGTAACTCCTTGAAAATATAATATGAATTCTGATTAGCCTAATATGAACTGCCGACCGGCAGCCATCACTTCTGCGAGCCGCGCTTCGTTGCCCGCCTCGCCATACAGCCGCACTACCGGCTCTGTGCCTGATTTACGGAACAGCATCCAGCTGCCGTCATCGAGCAATAATTTGGTACCGTCAACCCTGACGATGTCCTTGACCTTCACCCCGGCAACTTCGGCGGGTACCGCATTGATTTTATTCTTGTAGGCAATTTCAAGCTCGGGCGACAGTTTAAGGTTGTCACGTCGTGTCACAAACCGCCCCACGTCACCATACAACCGGTCAAGAAGCTCGCGGATGCTCTTGCCCTCGCGGGCAACCATTTCTGCAACAAGAAAACAGGCCAGAATGCCGTCCTTTTCCGGGACATGTCCCTTGATCGTCAGGCCGGCACTTTCTTCCCCGCCGATAACCAGCTTGTCCTGACTGATCAATTCGCCAATATATTTAAACCCGACCGGCGTTTCATACACCGGAACACCATGCTTCTTCGCAACGGCGTCAATCAGATGCGAGGTTGCGACGCTGCGCGCCACGCCCCCTTCAAGCTTGCGTACCCGAATAAGATAATCAAGCAGCAGGGCGATGATATAGTTTGGTTCGATATAACTGCCGTCGGCATCCAGAATACCAAAACGGTCAGCATCACCATCGGTGGCAAGACCAAGCCGAATATCAGGATCATTTTTTACGAGAGAGATAAAATCGGGGATATGTGCCTCGGACGGCTCAGGCGGATGTCCACCGAAATAAGGGTCCGGACGGTCATTGATGATGGCATATGAGATGCCGCGCTTGCGGAGCGGTTCATCCAGATAGCCGCGTCCGGTGCCATACAGAGGATTAAGTGCTACCAGGCCCAGTTTGCCGATAACATCAAAATCAACCTTTTGCTCCAAAGCCTTCAGGTACGTGTCACGGGGGTTGATAGTCTCGACAAGTCCCTGTTTAGCGGCATCGACAAGAGATAACTCACTGTAGCATCCGGTTCCGACCGTTGCATTGGCACGCCGCTCAATCTCACTCGTGGTTTCCGGCAGCGCCGGCCCACCCGAAGATGGTGAAAATTTGATGCCGTTATATTCCGGCGGATTGTGGCTGGCCGTAAAGTTTATGCCGCCTGCGGCACCACGGCGCAATATTTCATAGGAGATAACCGGTGTGGGAGTATCACGTTCACATACATACGCCTTGATTCCCGCACCAGCCAGAACGCGGGCGGAAGCCTC
>JAYTVV010000057.1:0-4407 GCA_043743795.1 Geobacteraceae bacterium | reverse complement strand
ACCTTACGTTTTAGCGGCACTTCACGAAATTTCATTCGCAGAGCACTATAGGTCAACAGGCGATCCGTCAGCAGATCACCCTTGCCAAGCAAGAATTTGATCGCTTCAGTAGCCTGAATAGTGCCGATGACTCCAGGTAGTACACCGATCACACCGGCCTGGGAACAAGTGGGGATGGCGTCCTTAGGGGGCGGTTCGGGGAATATGCAGCGGTAGCAAGCAGATTCGCGTGGTTTTACCGTGATGGTTTGCCCATCGAACTGCAGAATTCCGCCATGCGAATACGGTTTACCGGCTAACACACTGGCGTCGTTTATCAGAAATTTAGCAGCAAAGTTATCAGTGCCGTCGATAATAAAGTCATAATCAGCAATAATTTTATTGATGTTTGCGGCCGATATCCATTCCTTATAGGTGACAACCTTCACATCCGGGTTGATTGCTTCCATCTTTTCCCTGGCAGACTCCACCTTGGGTTTGCCGATATCCGGGGTAAAGTGGATCACCTGGCGCTGCAGGTTGGAAAGATCAACATCGTCGGCATCGGCTATGCCGATTGTGCCGACGCCGGCAGCCGCCAGATAGAGAGCGATCGGCGCTCCAAGCCCACCGGCACCGATGATCAACACACGGCCGTCAAATAATTTCTGTTGGCCTTTACCACCTACCTCCTTGAGAATAATATGGCGTGAATAGCGTTCGATCTGGGAATCGGTCAACATGTCAGTGCCCTCCACCCATGAAGTAGAGAAACTCAATAACATCTCCTTCATTGACAGGAGTAGTCTCGTAGGCTGGCCGGTCCAGAATATCACCGTTCAATTCAACCGTTACATAGAGTCGCTGGGAGACATCCAGCTCTTCAAGCAGTGAATCGACTGTTCTGGTTGGGTTTACTGGGAGTGCTGTCTCTTTTCCGTTGATGGTTATTGTCATATCGGTTTTCCTCACTTATTGCGCAGTATTGGAATCAATTACAAGATGATCACCTGTTGAGATTTTATGCAGCATAAATTTATGTGACTCGACAGCTACTTTATTGACCTTGACTGACAATGCCTCGCCAGAGGGGACCTTTAGCAGGTGCAACAGTTCATACAGGCTGACAAACGTTCTGCAACCGATATTCAGCTTTTCTTCAGTACCATTGATATTCAATGTAAGCATTCTCTTCTCCCGTTAAGCGACATCCAGCGACTGTTTAAAATCTTCGATAATATCCTGATGGTCCTCAATACCGACAGACACCCTGATGGTATCTTCCGTAACTCCCATCAAGGACTTTTCCTCGGAGTTGTAATCAGCACAGATCGTGCTCGCCGGGTGAATGACCAGGGTCTTGGCATCGCCTATGTTGGCCAGATTTTTGGCCATCTTAAGTCCATTGATTACCTTGAAAGCAGAAGCCTTGTCACCAGTGCCAAAGGTCAGCAGACCACCATAGCGTCCACCATAAAGTTTGGTAGCGACTACATGATGGGGTGAATCCTTCAAGCCGGGATATTTGACCCAGGCCACCTTGGGGTGATTCTGGAGAAATTGCGCCAGTTCAAGCGCACTTGAGCAGTGACGATCCATGCGTAACGCCAGGGTCTGGATTCCTTCGGTCAGGAGGTAAGAGTTGAATGGAGCAGCGCAGGCACCTATATCCTTGTGCACCAGTTTGCGGGCACGGGCGGTGAAAGCAAAGGCACGATATTTTTTATGGAAAGGTTCGAAATGGGGAAACTTGGGACTGTTCCAGTCGAATACCCCGCGGTCGATGATCACACCACCGATGGTCGTACCGGTACCATTAATATATTTACTGGTGGAATATGCGAGAATATCAGCTTCAAGCTGGGCACCATTTGCAAGGTAAGGTGTCGTTACCGTGGAATCAACCATGATTGGAATCCCGGCATCATGGGCAATCCTGGCTAATGCAGGTACATCTGGAACATCCAACTTTGGGTTGCCTACCGTTTCGACAAACAGGAGCCTGGTGCGTTCGTTGATAGCCTCCTTGAAACCATTCAGATCCAACGGATCGACGAATCGCGCAGTTATGCCATAGTTTGAGAGCGTGTCCCGGAAAAGTGAGAACGTGCCACCAAACAGGGATGAGGAAGACAAAATTTCATCACCGGCTCGCAGAATAGTCAGGACTGCGGTGGTAATTGCCGCCATGCCCGATGCAGTGGCGATAGCCGTGCCGCCCCCCTCAAGTATTGCCAAACGGCGTTCCAGCGCCTCAGTGGTCGGATTACCGATACGGGTATACACCGATCCAACTGCCCGGCCGCGAAAAACATCCTCCAAGCCCTCTGCACTCTCATAGGCAAAAGAACTGGACTGGACAATCGGGACCGATGTCGATCCTGCTGGTCCCGGCTCTAGCCCGCCATGCACCAGCAGGGAATCGAATCGAAGTGATTTTTCCATTGCTTCCTCTTCCAGAAAAATTGAACTCAAACGTTTTCTGGAAATAGGAATAGCAATGCACACCATAATTGTCAACATAAAATAATATTATCTATCTATTTAATAGATAATAGATGGCACTTGCATATTATCTTCCTGCTACAATTGCACCAATCAGATCCTCAATCAGCCTCAACCCGCCACGAAATCCGGTATAGCCTCGGTCAAGCACTGCCCTGTTGGCAACCGGAAAGCTCACGGACAGATGCGGAGCACCAATTTCTAGCGCCAGTTCACGATCAAGCGAGCTTCCGACCACGAAGGCAGGCCCAAAGATGTTCTGATATTTGCCAGTTACAGCCTGTGACCATTTTTTCCTCAAATGATGTATCACTTGGCTCCCGTCAGTTTCGAAAATCAAATTTGTTGCAAAGCGTGATTCAAGGAATTGCAGTTGCCCAGCTATCCGATTCTGATCTTCAACTTCAAGGGGATCGGTACAGACCGCCAGCTCCGGCAGCCACCCCAGGTCATCGGCCAGAGACTTGGTCAAAGCGACCGCATAGTTCGCATCACCAACCACAACTGCATAGCGCTGCAGATCAAGATCGTTGAAACAGTCAGTCAAAGGCTCCAGATAGCGATAGTAGCGTTTTTTCTCGATACTGATGACCGATTCTGTCTGTTTGGAGTTAACTCCTGCCGCTTTACCGACGGCTCGCAGGAATGATTCAGTAGCGCTTGCGCCAACTGGCAGCGGCAGACTTACATACGGGGTACCATGAACTTCCTCAAAAACCTCGGCTGCTTCAAGACCGTAGGCATGGGAGATAACAATATTTAGAGAAGCCGACCCGGCTTGGCGAATTCCTTCGACGGTATCATCAGCCAGAAAAAAAGAATTCACCTCAAGGCCAAGTTCTTCCAACAGTCGCCTCACCTCTTCCAGATTTCCGCGCCAGAACGTGTCATAGTATGGAACGACCCCCCACAGGTTGACCCGCTTTCTCTTTTTGCCAACACCACGCTCCAGGAAGTCCTTGAACAGCGATTTAAGAACCAGATCGTAGCCCACATATGAGTTTCCCTTGAAACCTCCGGTCTCGGCACCGATAATCGGGACCCCCTGACCCTTGAAATCGGCAACAACGGACTTGATGTCATCACCGATGATTTCGGTGACACAGCTGGCAAGAACAGCGTAGATACTGCCGTCCATTATTTTAAGAGTATTTTCTATCTGTTCTCGCAAGCGAGCGTCACCGCCAAAAACTACGTCACGCTCCTGAATACTTGAACTGGGAATGGCAAGCGTTCCGCAATATCCACCGACCTGAAGACCTGACCCGCCGTTCTGAGTCCAGGCAAAATTTCCGGCACAACCAGATGGTGAATGTAAAATAGGGATTCCGCCGGGCAGAGCAGTTACCGTAGCAGCAGCCCCACCTTGTGCACAGGTGTATCGTGCGCGTTCAATAAAATTATCGCTCATGCTGCTACATCTCCTTTGTTGATATAAGTAAACGGATTGGCGCCATACCACTCCTCCCGGTAAGGGAGCCTGACATTATCGGCCAGCTTGCGGTTATAAATTGGATTTTTCAATTGGCGATGGAGCCGGCGGGCTAATTCATAAACTCCTTTGTAGCCGATGTAGGCCAATGCCGTGTGGTAGATGACATGAGTGGGGATACCCAGTTTGGCAGCGGTGCTGTTGCCGTTGGCGTGCCCCAGAAACAGATCAGGCTTGAGACGACGCAGCAGGTTAGCCTCCTCAAAAGGCTGCACGTTGGCAATATCAACGACATAGTCCTCTGTACTTGAATTGGCCAGTTTTTCATACTCAACTTCAGCAAACTCATCATGATGAAATGAGCGTATCCCAGCTATCTTAAATCCAAGCTCCTCCAATAATCTGGCTGTTGCCAGGGCACGGAACTCGCCGGCGCTTATAAACACCTTTTTTCCTTCAAAAAGCGGCCTGAATTCTGCCAGGGCTGCTTT
>JAYTVV010000056.1:0-3531 GCA_043743795.1 Geobacteraceae bacterium | reverse complement strand
TGGGAACACAGGGAGACGTGTGGGATACCCAGTGGGATATGTTCTTCTGCCTGATCGGTGCGATCACGGCCCTGACACTCCTCAGCCGTTACCACGACCACACGCTGGCAGCACTGCAGCAATCACCCCTCCCTGCCATTACAAAAAAATAATTCTATGTAAAATATTCCATAAAATAGGGCAGTTCAGAGAGCGGCACCAGCTGAATGCTGCTTTTGACCAGAACCGGAAAAGCATTCATTATATTTCCTGATACACTTGAATAAATCGTACGGAGAAAACCGCATGGCAGTGAGAACACTCTCCCGGAAGGGCCATCTCGGCAAAACGCAGATCACCAATGCGAGAGAGAAAGTTGCTCAATGAAGTAAATTGAGTCCATGGGATGCTGCTAGAAAGTACTGTGAGAGGTATCGATGCTGCCGACAACAAACCGTCCATCAGGCTCACGAGCAGCTCTGGTGTATACCATCCTGATAATTGTTGTATTGGCTGTTTTTGCCTTTACACTTACGACCTTTTTGTCGCGGAGCCTGGAGAAGCGTACCGAAGAAGAGCTCACACAAAAGACCGTGCTCCTGGTCAATACCATCTCCTCCTATCATGCCGCGTTGTCCGAAAATGCTATTTCGCTGGCCAATGTATTCCAATCCTATTTCCCCGCTCCGTTCCTGCGTGATCCATCCAGAAGCATCTCCATAGAAAATCAGAAGACGCCTCTCCTCAAAAACGGGTCGACAACCCTGAATCTGAACAACTCTATTGTTGACCGCTTTACGGCTGTCTCCAAGGCAGTCGCAACGGTCTTTGTCCGTTCGGGTGACGATTTTGTCCGGGTATCCACATCTCTTAAAATGGAGAATGGCAGCCGAGCGGTCGGGACGTTCCTCGAAAGAAACCATCCGGCCTATCAGGGGCTCTTGCAGGGAACGGGCTATGTGGGCAAGGCAGAACTGTACGGCAAGGATTACATGACTTCCTACCAGCCGATCAAGGATAGCGGGAATAACGTGATTGCCGTACTCTTTATCGGTTTGGATTTCACCGACAACCTCAGGGAATTGAAAGAGAAGATTCGCGGGATCAAAGTCGGGAAGAGTGGCTATATCTTTGCGCTGGATGCCAAGACGGGAAAAGACTATGGAAAGATTCAGATCCATCCAAGTAAGGAGGGTGGCAATCTTGTCGATTCCAAAACCGTTGAAGGTGCCATTACGCGGGAGATGCTGGAGAAGAAAGATGGGATCATCCGCTACCCCTGGATCAACAAAGAGCTTGGTGAAACCAAGACCCGGGAAAAGCTGGTTGCCTATCGCACATTAAAAGAGTGGAACTGGGTAATCTGTGCCGGCTCCTGGATGGATGAGCTGAATGACGAGGCGAAAACGCTACAAAACGCCATGATGCTTGCTACAACCATCGTGACCCTGATTCTTGTATTACTTTTCCGAGCAATGCTGCGCATGGAAAAGCGTTTGACCGGTGAACTTCAGCTGCGCGTCGATGAATATCAGGACTCGCAGGAAGAGCTGCAGGCAACAGAGGAGATGTTACGGACCCAGGTTGATGAATACATAAGTACCCACGACCAGCTTCTGGCAAGTGAAGAGCAACTGAAAATCCAGTTGGGGCTGATCGAAGAAAGCTCCCATAAATTTCAGGCGGTTTTTGAGCATTCCCCCATAACCGTCGCACTGACCACCATTCCTGACGGCATACTCTATGATGTCAACCAGGCCTTTGTGGATATGTTCGGCTACAGCCGCGAGGAGGCCGTGGGAAAGACAACCGTTGAACTCTCCCTCTGGCAGGTGGAGGAAGAGCGTGGCAGCTATCTGCAAAAACTGAAAGACAACCGGTATACCCATAATTTTGAGGCACGGATGCGGCGCAGAGGTGGCCAAGAGATCACCGTACTGTTATCCGGGGCACTCCTGGAGATCGCTGGCACGACGTTTGTCTTGAACGCAGTCATGGATGTCACGGAGCAGAAGCAGCTCCAGAACCAGCTCTACCAGTCGCAGAAAATGGATGTCGTCGGTCAGTTGGCAGGCGGCATCGCCCACGATTTCAATAATATGTTGACCGTGATCATGGCTACCGCCGAAATGCTGAAAATGAGACTTTCCAGTGATGATAAAAATTGTAAGATGGTGAATACCATCATTGAAGCGACGAACCGTTCAGCGGACCTGACCCGCGAACTACTGACCTTCTCGCGCAAAGGGGTAACGGTTTCTACTCCGATTCGCATCCATGACACCATGAGTGCAGTCAAGGGCCTCCTGGAACGTACCATTGACAAGAAGATACAGCTTGAAATCCGGCTTGAAGCGGGTAATCCCGTCGTACTGGGTGATCAGACCCAATTGCAGAATGCGCTGCTCAATCTGGGGGTAAATGCCCGTGACGCCATGCCACAGGGGGGCACGCTCACCTATTCAACAGCACTGAAGACACTGGATACTGACGCCTGTCGCTCAATGGGCATCGACCTGCCCCCTGGTCACTATCTTCAGATCGCGGTGACCGACACCGGGGCTGGCATGACAACAGCGGTTCTGGAACATATCTTTGAGCCGTTTTTTACGACGAAGGGGATCGGCAAAGGCACCGGCCTCGGTTTGGCGGCGGTGTACGGGACTGTCAAAAACCATGGTGGCGATATCTGGGTCCAGAGCCAGGCTGGCACTGGTTCGGTCTTTAAAATTTTCCTGCCGTTGATTGCTGACGACACAAACAAGCAGACACTCAAGGAAGAAATTGTTACCGGCAGCGGTGGCATATTGCTGGTAGATGACGAAGAAATGTTACGAACAGTTGGCCGAGATCTGCTCGAAGAGCTGGGTTATACGGTTTATCTGGCAGAGAATGGCCAAGAGGCCCTGGAGGTTTTTGCCGCTCACCGGGACAAATTATCGCTGGTAATGCTGGACATGATTATGCCGAAGATGGGGGGCACCGAGACCTTCCTGCATTTGCGAGAACAGGCTCCCGAACTGAAAGTACTCTTCTGTTCCGGATTCAGCCATGATGACACAGGCGATGAACTCATAGGGCTGGGCGCCCGCGGCTTTATCCATAAACCTTACAACCGGAGCGCACTGAGTCGGGCAGTGGCGGAGGCCTTGGGGTAATTTTACCAGGATAACATGTGTCGTAGTTTGAAGTTTATTTCGACATTTTGATGAAAAACGCGGGTTAGCATATATTAGCTGTCCGCGTTTACTGTTTTCATACAGCAACCATCGACAGGGATGTTCATCGCATTATGTGACCACCTTGTCAGCCGGTGCTGGTGTCCAGTGGTCTTTGGGAACAATTTTAGCGTGGTCGGGGTCCCCCGGGTAATGGGGGGACATAATCTGCACACCTGTATTCATTGAGAAATAACCAATAAGACCAAAAGACTATTTTTATCCTATTGACAACTGATATTTTGGCTGGTATGAATATATTCACCTACTATTGACGTTCACACAAAAGGAGATATTTCACATGAGCACAACACTCGTAACCAAGCAAGCCCCT
>JAYTVV010000055.1:0-2935 GCA_043743795.1 Geobacteraceae bacterium | reverse complement strand
CGCCACCATCAGCCCCATGCCCTCCGGTCCGTGTTGTGCTGTACCCCCGTCGCCTGAAATACTCCTCCACCAACATCTCAAACTCCTGCCAACTCATGTCGAACAACGCACCGGCATCACTGCTTTGCTCAACGCGGGTGTACAGCTTGCCGCTTTTTTTACCTTTGAAAAATGAAATTCCGGCACCAATCACAAAAACTACCGGAAAAATATATTGAAAAAACTTCGCCATTGTTTGCCAGATATGCTGGGCAGCAACACTCCCAAGCTGATGAAGATCCGTTGCCTTTTCAATCTCCATACCAGCCACCAGATGCAGCGCGACAAAAGTTACTACAGCCAGCAAACAGCCAACCTGCCAGGGGAATTTGCTTACGATTACAATCATGTCTTCAAGTGGACTTTGTTTTGAGCGAGCCATGTGTGGTTCCTTTGTGTAGGGAGTTACCTATTAACGTAAAAGTTTTGCAGTGTCTGCATGATTTCCTTTTTTGCAGCTGTGTCACTGGTATTCGAGAACCAACGGGAAAGCGTACCGAGGGTCATGGTTTCGACAATCGCCCAGATAGGCGGCAATGGAGGGTCGTCATACCTGCTTTTATAATGCACGACAAAAGTTTCGCAGCTTCCAGCCAGATCAGACTCGATCTTTGCCAGATCAGTCGCATGCCTGGCCTGCGGAGTCGGCCTTGACCCGCCCGCCCACTCTTTAGGGCGGTCGGTGTCCAAGGACGTGGTTGGGATATCACTCTCTTATTATTCCACTTTCAAGGACTGACCACGTTTCTGTCTCCGTTTCTGTCTCGTTTTTCAGATAAAAACGTCTTGACGCTACAACGTCTTAGCGTTACCGTAATAAACAGGAGGTACATGACTATGGGCGCACTTACCAAACGGACAACCGTCTATTTCGATCCGGCTCTGCATCGGGCCCTTCAGCATAAAGCGCTGGAGGCATCACGTTCTCTCTCAGACATCGTCAACGACGCGGTACTTGGCGCGCTGAGGGAAGATGCCGAGGATCTGGCTGCTTTTGAAGAGCGGGTAAACGAGCCGCTGGTTTCCTACGAAGCCGTGCTGAAAGAGCTCAAGGCCAATGGCCGTCTATAGTATTTTCTTCAAGGAGTCCGTCAGGAAGGATCTTGACGCCATCCCCAGGGGTGACTTGCAGCGGATCATGGAGCGGATCAAAAATCTCGCCGAAGATCCCCGTCCCGCCGGATGCGAAAAGCTCTCCGGGCAGGAAAAATACCGCATTCGCCAGGGGAATTACCGCATTGTTTATTCCATTCAGGATGCCGAGTTGACAGTCTGGGTCGTCAAGGTCGGCCACCGCCGCGAAGTGTACCGCAGCTGATATTCGCCCCGCCCTTCCCGTTTTTACCGGATATGCTTTTTCAGCTTCACGATGACCTCAAGATTACTTCACGACTTTAAAGTTTTGGTTCAATCTTAAAAATCAATTAACCACAGATGAACGCGGATACAATCAAAGGCTTTCAGGGTAGAATCTATACGCGTTCATCCCAGTTAAAATGCCTTTCGTATTTTGTTGTGAGGGAGATATTTTGTGGTGAGATGGGCATGGTTGCTTGTCCCTGCTTGTCGGCTGAAATGCGAGCTCAAGGTTTTTCAGCTTTCAAACTTCTTTTGGCGACCGTCTTTTTTGCAGGTGTTTCTTTCTTTTCAGCCTTATCCGCTTTCATCAGTTCAACAAAATTGACCGGCTGCAGATGCAGCGGCGGAACCCCTGCACGCCTGGTAAGATCGGCTATTGCCTCGCGCACATAGGGGAAAATCATGGACGCGCAGTTCGCCCTGGCGATCACTTCCAGCACCTCCACAGGTGGTTCTTCCGCAAGCACGAATCTGCCGACTCCTTCAACGACAAAAGCAAAGGGAGAACGCTCGCCATCCGGCATTTCGACCCGTACCTGTACAGTAAGATCTTTACCCTTGCATGAATAATCGACTGAAACTGAGGTTGTGATTTCTACCTTGCCATCCTTTGGTTTGAAGGCAGGATTCAGGCGGAACATGATGTTCGGCAGAAATATTTCTTTCAGCGTAAATTGAAAATAGTTTTTCATTTCATCACCCCAGGGCGATTTTTGTCTGGTCGGAGTAAGTGTCACCATGTGGCTCGGTGTAGGTATACGCGGCTCTATTCCTGTAATCCATGAGGCTGACAACCTTGGTGCCATGTTTCGATGGCCGCCGATTAATCGCGTCAAGAACATACGGAAACTCATCCAGAATCCTCAGCAGGTTATCCATCCCTTTACTTTGCATCACCTGTCCCGATTCATAACGGGCAAATCCCTTCAAGCCTCCGCCGCACACCTCGGCCATCTGTTCCTGGGTATAGCCAAGTTTCTTTCTGATCCGTTTGATATCGGCGGCTCCCAGTAAACCATCCACTTCTCTGCCGAAATCCTTGAGCAGCTTCGATGCCCGTTTTGAAGAAGCCGGGTCAACAACCGCCTCATCGCAGGCAGCGCATTCATACACCAGATAATCAGGCACTGTCAGCGTACGTCCCTTATAGCTAAAAACCTCTTCAACACTCTTTTGTTTCAGCGCGCCAACCCCACAAACCGGACAGACACTTCCCTGTTCGTACATGTTCACCACTCCTTGCTCGTATCTGTTTTAAACTATTCAATTTTTATCAGATACGGGATGAACCAGTCAAGCTGTTTTGTATCACAATGATACTTTATTGTTGTGTGATTTGTGCGTTGAATTAGTGACGTCTCTATATGTCTTATCACTACTGTCCGGTTAATAATTGAATAAATTCGGTTGTTTATATTTTGATTGCTCTGGATTTCGCTTAAGAGCCTCCGCAACCAGTGATGGAATGGGCTTTTTCTCAAACAAATTGACCTCCAGAATCTGTAGAAAAGTGTAGAGCGAACATTCAATCTTGAGC
>JAYTVV010000054.1:0-4854 GCA_043743795.1 Geobacteraceae bacterium | reverse complement strand
GTGATTGCCATGAGCGGCGGGGTCGATTCTTCGGTAAGTGCGGCACTCCTGAAAGAGCAGGGGTATCAGGTAACCGGGATTTCGCTACAGCTCTATGATCCTGTCCAGAGAGAACCTGGCTGCAAAATCAAGACCTGCTGTTCACTTGATGATGTCCTGGATGCCGGCCGGGTGGCCAAGAAACTGGGTATCCCCTTCGAAGTCATCGATATGCGTGCAGAGTTCAAGGAACTGGTGATCAATTACTTCATAGCGGAATATGCTTCCGGTAGAACCCCCAACCCGTGTATTCGCTGCAACGACCTTATCAAATTCCATCTGCTGTTGAAAAAAGCTCGGGAACTGGGAGCCGATCTGCTTGCCACCGGGCACTATGCCCGTATAGAGCAGAGCGCTGCCGGCGAGTTCTGTCTCAAGACCGGACTGGATCCGGCCAAGGACCAGTCCTATTTCCTCTTTACACTTACACAGCAGCAACTTTCGCAGATCGTCTTCCCGGTTGGGATGCTGGAAAAAAGCGCGGTGCGCCAGTTGGCAGCCGATTTTGCACTCCCGGTCGCCCAGAAACATGAGAGCCAGGAAATCTGCTTCATCCCGGACAATGACTACGTGAAATTTCTTGAAGCCCATGGTGTCAGTCGGAAGGATGGCGAAATTGTTACCAGTGACGGTACGGTTGTCGGTCGGCATGCTGGTACTCACCATTACACAATCGGTCAGCGTAAGGGGATGGGGATCGCCTGGAAGCATCCACTGCATGTGGTTGCGTTGGACACTGAGCGCAATCGCGTTGTCGTGGGAGCACGTGAGGAGTTATTTCACCAGAACCTGACGGCTGGAACCGCCACCTGGGGCATACCACCGACAACCACGGAGTTCCGGGCCACCTGCAAGATACGCTATCGTCAGGTCGCCACTCCCTGCTGTGTCACGCTGTTAGCTGACAACCGTTTTGAGGTGCGATTTGACCAACCCCAGACGGCCATTACCCCAGGCCAGGCCGCTGTTCTTTATGACGGGGAGCGGGTGCTGGGCGGCGGTTGGATCGAATAAACATGCAGCCCTGTTTTTCGGGGATGAGGAGTCGTAATGAACAAAAATCTGACCCATTTGCAACAGTTGGAAGCCGAAAGTATTCACATCCTCCGTGAAGTGGTATCCGAGTTTTCCAACCCGGTCATGCTCTATTCCATAGGCAAGGATTCGGCCGTCATGTTGCACCTGGCACGCAAAGCATTTTACCCGGCACCTCCGCCTTTTCCGCTGATGCATGTGGACACTACCTGGAAGTTTCGCGAAATGATCCAGTTCCGCGACCGGATGGCCGCCGAATGCGGCCTCGACCTGATCGTGCATGTCAACGAAGAGGGGGTCCGTCAGGGTGTTTCACCCTTTACCCACGGGGCCCTCTACACCGACATCATGAAAACCGAAGGACTCAAACAGGCCCTGAACCGCTACAAGTTCGACGCCGCCTTTGGCGGCGCACGTCGTGACGAGGAAAAGTCACGGGCCAAGGAACGAATTTTTTCCTTCCGCAGCGCCAATCACCGCTGGGACCCCAAGGATCAGCGCCCGGAACTCTGGAGTCTATACAATACCCGGGTTAAACCGGGAGAAAGTATCCGTGTGTTTCCCATCTCCAACTGGACCGAGCTGGATGTCTGGCAGTACATTCACTTGGAGAACATCCCGATCGTACCCCTGTACTACGCCGCTGTCCGGCCGGTAGTCGAGCGGGACGGAATGCTGATCATGGTGGATGATGACCGCTTGGAGCTCATACCGGGCGAAGAGGTGCAGTACAAATCGGTCCGCTTCCGCACCCTGGGCTGCTACCCCCTGACAGGCGCCGTCGAATCGGAAGCCACCACCTTGCCACAGATCATCCAGGAGATGCTCTTGACCCGCACCTCGGAGCGCCAGGGTCGACTGATCGACCACGACTCGGCCGGTTCGATGGAGAAGAAGAAACAGGAGGGGTATTTCTGATGGCACACCAGTCTGAATTGATAGAAGAAGATATCTTGGCCTATCTCAAAAGCCATGAAGAGAAAACGATGCTGCGCTTCATCACCTGCGGCAGCGTCGATGATGGTAAGAGTACCCTGATTGGGCGCCTGCTGTGGGATTCCAAGATGGTTTTCGAAGATCAGTTGGCCTCCCTGGAGGCGGACAGCAAAAAGGTTGGCACTCAGGGTGGCGCCATCGACTATGCCCTGCTGATGGACGGGCTGCAGGCCGAGCGGGAGCAGGGCATCACCATCGATGTTGCCTACCGCTACTTCTCCACCGACCGGCGCAAGTTCATCGTCGCCGACACCCCTGGCCACGAACAGTATACCCGCAATATGATCACCGGCGCTTCCACCGCCCAGGTAGCGATCATTCTGGTGGATGCTCGCAAGGGGCTCCTGACCCAGACCAGGCGCCACAGCTTCCTGGTCTCCCTGGTCGGTATCCGCCACGTCGTACTGGCGATCAACAAGATGGACCTGATCGATTTTGATCAACACAAGTTCGAAGCGATCCGCCAGGACTACGAGCAGTTTGCCGCATCACTTGGTTTTGGCGATATCACCGCCATCCCGCTCTCGGCCCTGAACGGCGATAACATGATCGAGCCCAGCTCCAACACCCCCTGGTACAGTGGGCCGACCCTGATGAACTTTCTGGAGACCATTGAGATTGAAGGTGAGGACCGGGGCAAACCGTTCCGCATGCCGGTGCAATGGGTCAATCGCCCCAACCTGGACTTCCGCGGGTTCTGCGGGGTCATCGCCGCCGGTACAATCCGTCCCGGGGACGAACTGCGGGTGGCTGCCTCCGGACGCACCAGCCGGGTGGCCCGTATCGTCACCATGGGGGGCGACCTGCCCGAGGCCAGCGCCGGTCAGGCGATCACCCTGACCCTTACGGACGAGATCGATGTTAGTCGCGGGGACATGCTGACCGCTCCCGAGGCCCCGCCGATCCATGCCCGCCACCCGGAGGCCCATCTGGTCTGGATGCACGACCAGCCATTGCAGCCGGGACAGATCTACTTGGTCAAGACCGCCACGGCCGTTACCCCCGGCCGGGTGACCGCCGTGCAGTACGCGGTGGATGTCAATACTCTGGAGCAGAAACAGGTGCCGACGCTGGGACTGAACGAAATCGGTGTTGTCAGCCTGGAGCTTGACCGCCCAATTGCATTCGATATCTATCGGCAGAACAGAAATACGGGCAGCTTTATCCTGATCGACCGTTTCACCAATGCCACCGTAGCCGCCGGTATGATTATTTCGGCAGCACCCCTGGAGTCACAGAGGACGCAGCTGACCGGATTAAGTCCGGACACAGCGAAAGAGGGGGACGGCCAGCGCCGACATATCAGTCTGAGCGAAGCCTCCATCAGTGGCCCAGGAGTGAGTGTGGTAGATTTGACCGGAGAATGGGGTTCGTTCGAGTTTGATGTGTCGGTCAGCTTCATCGACTATCTTGGCAAGGGAAACCGGGTGCTTTTTCGCCTAAGGGATATGGGGCAACTACAGGCTGCGGCGCAGCTGGCTTACGAAAACACATTGTCGTTTGAATTCGACCGCACTTCGGAAGGAATCAGTCTCCTGATCTTCAAACGGGGCACGCGGTTCGGGAGCAGTGAGTCCGAAGACAAAGGGACAGGGATCTAAATATGACCGATATTATAGATCCGCAACTTGCGGGCAAGCTTGAGAGTCTGGAACGGATTCTGACCGGTCTCGAAAGTGCGGTGGTCGCCTTTTCCGGCGGTGTGGATTCTTCACTGCTTCTGGCTGTGGCGATCAAGGTGTTGGGGGAACGTGCCCTGGCGGTGACGGCAACCTCCGAGACCTATCCAGAGCGTGAACTGATCGAAGCGCGTGCACTGGCCGCGCAATTGGGTGCACGTCACTGTGAAGTCGTATCCGAAGAAATGGATATTCCCGAATTCAAGCACAATCCTCGCAACCGCTGTTACTACTGCAAGAAGGAATTGTTCGCCAAGCTGCGTGCCATCGCCGATCAGGAAGGTTTAGCCTACGTGCTGGATGGGACCAACCTTGATGACAGGGGTGATCACCGACCCGGACGTCAGGCCGCGGAAGAACTGGGTGTACTCAGTCCACTAGAGGAGGCCGGACTCACAAAGGCCGACATCCGGGAGCTGTCACGGAATCTAGGATTACCGTCATGGGACAAACCTGCCTTTGCCTGTCTCTCCAGTCGCTTTCCCTATGGGACCGCCATAACTTCAGAGCGAGTGGGACAGGTTGGCAAGGCTGAGGAGGCGCTGCGAGAATTGGGGTTTCGAGTGTTGCGGGTTCGCTACCATGATACAATAGCTCGTCTTGAGTTAGGTCCTGAAGAAATGTGTATGGCACTAGGACCTTACAAAGATAAGGTCGTTCAAATAATAAAACGTGCCGGTTTTACATACACTTCAGTTGACTTGGAGGGATATAGAACAGGTTCTATGAATTATTAATATATCAGTTTAAATGATGTTACCCACCATTTACAGCCGACTTCAATATAGTGCTGGGCTTAAACGTGAGTACACTTCGAGCGTCGATAGTTATGGTTTCACCGGTTTGAGGATTCCTCCCCTTGCGTGCATGCTTCTTTTTTACCTCGAATTTACCGAACCCCGATATTTTTATATCCTCGCCGTCTTCGAGGGTTGATTTCAGTATGCTGAAGACCGATTCCACCATGTCGATGGATTCCCTTTTCGTGATTCCGCACTTTTCTGCGATTTTTTCAACGATGTCAGCCTTGGTCATTTTCGCTCCAATCTAGTCGTAATTAATAATGCCATTGGTTTCATATTTATCGTAACCCCTTCCCTGATAT
>JAYTVV010000053.1:0-1512 GCA_043743795.1 Geobacteraceae bacterium | reverse complement strand
CCCATCATATACGGTATATGAGTTAATTGGCTGGAGGCAAAATCGCGGTCTTCCGCTTGTTCGCATTGAAAAGGATCTCCCCGATCGCTATTGGTTCGGCGAACGTCCGCGTCTGCTCAAGGAAATCAGGGGTGACAAAGCGGAAAAGTTGATTCCTGCCATCAAACAGGCAGCAGACAGCTATCCATGGCCAAACACCTATAAGGCATTTCCGGGACCGAACAGCAATACCTTTATCGCCTGGATTGCCAGGAAAGTGCCGGAACTCGAACTTGATCTACCCCTCACTGCAATAGGTAGCGGCTATGATAACTGAAACGATAAATATATCAGGGTAACTTGACGTATTGAAAAGGCCACCTTTTGGAGAACTCGAAAACAATTTTTATGTCACGGCATTGCACAATGCTCATTACGCTTGGCATGATGTGTTTCATCGACCGGGAAGTATCGAGAAAACTTAACGTGATTCATGTCTGAACTGTAACGGCACCGACGGTTGATATTTGGTACTATCATAATTACATTGATCACAGGATCATCTAACATACGGGAGTTGGTAGTATGTCTCTCCAGAAATCAGATATGAGCCCATTACATGATTGAATTGAAAAACGTTACCAAACGATACGAATCGCTGACGGCTGTGGACGATGTATCCTTCTCTGTCAAGCCAGGTGAGTGTTTTGCTCTTCTCGGCCCCAATGGTGCCGGAAAGACGACCATCGTTAAGATGCTGCTCGACTTTACACGACCGACATCGGGGAGCTTATCATTAAACGGCATCCCCAGCGTACAAGCCGAGTGCCGACAATCAATCGGTTATCTTGCCGAATTACACCATATTCCGCCGTATCTTTCAGGTTGGCACTATCTTCTGCGCTGCGCTGAATTACTGGATATAAACCGATCCGAGGCCGCAGATCACTGCAGGCGAATTGTCGAGCTGATTGGCATGCAAGGCCGGGAGAATACAAAGATCGGCACATATTCCAAGGGCATGGTCCAGCGGTTCGGCTTGGGCGCTGCACTCATGGGGAATCCAAAACTGTTGATTCTGGATGAGCCTACCTCTGGCCTGGATCCCATTGGCATCAGGGAAATACGCCACCTCCTGGAGTCGCTCAAAGATCAGGGTATGACTATCTTCCTCAATTCACACCTGCTGTCGGAAGTTGAAAAAATCTGCGATACCGCAGCAATAATCAACCGTGGCACGCTTTTGGTAAAAGACAACATTTCCGCCATCGTCAAAGACGGTGAAACGCTGGAAGATGTGTTTGTTCGATTGGTGAAAGGTTGACATGGAAACTTCAAAATCACGTTCCCCCATAGCAAAAATTACAAAATATACACTTATTGACGAAGTGCAGCAGAGAAGCTTTGTCGTCATGTTTGTTATCTGCGCACTCGGCGTATTTCTTGTCCGTGGCTGTTATCAAGGTAATTACGTGGTGAACGGACAAGCTCTTGATGTCGCAACAATTGTCAGAACGTTATCGAAAGCAACCT
>JAYTVV010000052.1:0-11208 GCA_043743795.1 Geobacteraceae bacterium | reverse complement strand
GTGGGAGGGAAAGAGTACTCGCTGGGGGAAATAGAGAACGACATCCTGTTGGACGGTTTCAAGGATCTTCGTATCCATTTCGGCATCAACTGCGCTTCTGTCGGCTGTGCCGACCTGCTTGCTGTCCCCTATCGCGCTGCCACACTGTTTGTTCAACTTGAAGATCAGGGGCGGAAATTGCTGATGGACAGGAAGAAAGGGATGGTTACGGATAGCGAGAAAAAAACCGTGCTGCTGTCCCAGATTTTCAAGTTCGACAAGAAGCGCTTTGATGCTGTTGGCGGGGCGCTTGCCTTTATCAAACCGTATCTGTCAAAATTAGACAGATCAGCCATTGAAGCAGGCGGTTTGAAGCTTGGATATCTGGAGTACGACTGGAATGTCAATGACGCAAAAAACGCCCGACAATCCATGCCACCTGGTTCCGGGTGGTCGAAGTCAGGCCGTTGACATGAATATCACATCAAGTTTTGGATACATTCACGGAAGAGGCGGGGATATGAAATATTTTTTCACGATAGTCGGTTGTGTCACAATTCTGCTGACAGGAGTACTGAACGTAATGGCAACCGAAGAAGCTCCTTACAAGGTTTTGAAAAGCGATGGCATTTTTGAACTGCGGGAATACGAGCCGCAGATTCTGGCTGAGATGGTTGTCGACGGAGATATTGAGAATGCAGGCAACACGGCCTTCAGGCCGCTGTTCAGGTATATCTCGGGCGACAACCGCTCCCGGAGTAAGATCTCCATGACCGCGCCGGTCTCCCAGGAGTCTAAAAGCGAAAAGATATCCATGACTGCGCCGGTGAGTCAGGAGAAGGTGCAGGGGAAATGGGCCATCAGCTTCATGATGCCGGCCTCGTATACTATGGAGACGCTGCCCGTGCCAGACAATCCGGCCATAAAGCTGCGCCAAGTTCCGGCTCGCACCGTTGCGGCGGTCCGTTATTCCGGTTTCTGGAGCGAAGAAAAGTATCTGCTCCACAAAGAGAAGCTGGAGGCGTGGTTGCGGGACAATAAGTTGAGCGCTGCCGGTGAACCGGTCTGGGCGCGTTACAATGCCCCTTTCACCCCCTGGTTTCTGCGACGCAACGAGATTTTGATTCCGGTGGCACACTAACGTGAAAGAAAGGCCGGAATTCCCGATCAGCATCTATTACGACGGCGCCTGTTCGGTCTGCGCCAGGGAGATCGAGAGGTATCGCACCCGGGACCGGCAGGGGCGGCTGGTGTGTATCGACATCAGCGCACCCGGTTTCGATCCCCGACAGACCGGCATCCCCCTGGACACACTGATGTACGAGCTGCACGCCATCGACCGTCAGGGGAACGTCTATCGCGGGGTGGAATCGTTTTGGGCCATCTGGCAGGCCTTTCCGTCAGATTCAATCTATGGTTTCATAGGATGGAGCATCCATTTGCCGCTGATCAATGGCCTTGCTCGACTCTGCTACCGGGGTTTTGCCCGGATCAGGAAATATCTGCCGAAGCGGAAGACAGACTGCGACAGCGGTAGTTGCCGTATCAGCAGGCACTGATAGAGAGGAGGCTGCCATGAAGACCGCCATCTATGAAGATAACACAGGCTACATTCCTGCACGACGTTGGTACATAGGGGGACATAGGGGGACACTGCTTGTTATTTTGCTATTGGCACTGTTTGCCAAGATGGTACATTTTGCTCATGCCACGCCTAGCCAGACTTGACATAGCCAGTCTCCTCCAACACGTTATCGTGCGCGGTATCGAGCGACGTGACATTTTTAACGTTGATCATGACCGGCAACTTTTCTTTGATCGTTTTACAAAACTGCTCTCAGAAACCGGTGTCCGCTGTTATGCCTGGGCTCTGTTATCCAACCACTTTCACCTTCTGTTAAGCGAGGCGAGAAGTATTTGCAAAGCCGAACGTGAAGTTAGGAAGCAGATTACGGACGCAATAGAAAAATAACAAGCAACGTCCCCCTACAGACCCGATAAATAACAAGCAATGTCCCTCTACAGACCCCATTCCGATAGCTGGTGCCTGGCAGTGTTCACCATAAATTATGGCACGTAAAACCTATCTACCGCCTGATTAGATGTGTAGCCGTTGGAATCGGTCAGATATACGCTGAACGTATATGCGTTTATCTCAGACGGGAAAGTGAAATAATCAATACTGAAGGGGATTGTCCCCCGGATTGCCCCGGTAAGGTTGGTCGGATATGTGGTCACTCTGGACATTTCGACGCCTCTTGGATTATAGGCTACGACGGTCATGGAGTAGATATCCGCATCTGACGCATAAAAATCGATACTCCCGTAAATATATTCAGTTTGAGTGTCTTTAGTATATGGGTATAAGGTGATTACCGGTGGATTTATAAAAACTACGGGTACAATAGGAATATCCACCGCAACACCAACAGTTGCATCACCACACCCGGACAGTGCCAACATAAGTACAACTAACAGACTCAAAAGAAATTTCTTCATAACCATCCTCCTTTTACAAACGGCACCTCGTATCCTTATGTAATGCATAAACCTGACCAAATTTGTGTCAATGTGTGCCAGCTGTAACGCACTGATTGCATTAATAGTATGTTGAATACATACAGACCGTTTCTGCAGCGCTGAAACTGAAGCAAATGCTTACATGCCTTATATCGGGTTTCGGGTAATCCTGTTCAGGTACGCGACTCCATCTAAGAAAGGGGATACCACGTGCAAATGCCACCATCACCCTACATCCCGTTGCATCTCACCGAATGCATGCAACAGCAGCTGATCGATGCAAATCAGCGTGAGTATGGGCGCATCTACAAACTGCTGACATTTGAATTGAATGATAAGTCGGGTTTGATTACTACCGGTCCAGTATCTCACGTACTTTCCGCAACAGCTCAAGAGGTCGCACAGGTTTCATTATAAGATCCTCCATATCAGTAAGTTCTCCTCTGTTTAGGATAAAATCTCTGGTGTAACCGCTTGAATAGAGTGTCCTAACCCCATCCGGCTTCAGTTTCCTTATCTCGGCATTGGCCTCAATACCGCTTTTAAATGGCATGATGATGTCCAAAATAAGCAGCTTGATCCTGTCCCTGTTAGCTGCAAACTTTTCAACTGCATCCTGACCATCTTCGGCAAGAACAACTTCATAACCATAGTCGGATAACACTGATTTGTACAGTTCCCGGAGTTCAACATTATCTTCCGCCACCAAAACGGTTTCGTGCCCCCCCTTCGGCAGTGGCAGAGCCACGGAAGCATCTTCAACTTTTGCAAGGGCATCTTCCACAAGTGGAATATATATCTTGAAGCAGGTACCCTGGCCGAGTTCACTATAGACATTGATAAAGCCGCCATGCTGAGCAACAATTCCGTGAACGATAGCCATGCCGAGTCCGGTTCCTTTACCGACTTCTTTGGTTGTAAAGAACGGATCGAAAATCTTCTTTCTGGTTGCCTTGTCCATGCCATGACCGGAATCCGAAACCGCAATGTATGCATAGCTGCCCTGATGAACTGCTTCTGAGTTGTCAGGAAAATGATTTTCCACAAACTGACTGCCTGTTTCGATGGTAAACGTTCCACCGCCTGGCATGGCATCCCTTGCGTTGGTTGCAAGGTTGATCAAAACCTGCTCAATCTGGCTTGAATCAACTTTGGCTTTAAGGTTAAGTGCGGTACATATAGTTTTCAGATGGATATCCTCTCCAATGATTCTGGCGAGAAACTTCTGAACCTGCTGCACTACCTCGTTGAGGTCCAATATCTTTGGATCCATGACCTGTTTGCGGCTGAAGGCAAGTAGTCCGCGAGTCAAATGAACCGCTTTTTCTGTCGCAGCCAGAATATTATTTACCTTCTCCCCCTGGGGCTCGGTAAGCGTCGGATCCATGCGCAGCATCTCGCCATATCCGCTCATGACGGTCAGAATATTGTTGAAGTCGTGGGCAATGCCACCAGCCAACTGACCAATCGCCTCCATTTTCTGAGCCTGGCGCAGTTGGTCCTCGGTACTACGGTGGATAGTTATGTTGCGTACTGTGCCGATTATTCCTATTGTTTCGCCCTTAATATTGAGTAACGGGGCACTTGTATCAGATACCCAGCCGCTTTTGCCGGTTTGGTCTATCACGAACGGGAATTCCATATCCTCAACCTTTTCACCTGCCAGAACTTTGCCAAGTCTTTCTGCTATTCCCGCGTCTTTTAAAAACGGAAATACCTCAAGGGGGTGTTTGCCAACTGTTGCAGACGCAGGCACGCCGGTCAAATCCTCCATGAATGGATTCCACACCTGATAAAGAAGGTTGCGGTCATAAACAACAATGCCTTCCCTGGCGCTATTGATAATCTGCTGATTGAACAAACTGGTTTCTTCCAGTTTGCCTTCTATGCTGCTCCGCTCAGAGATCTCTTCTTCAAGCAAAGTCGCCTGCTCCTCTAATCCCTCCTGTGCTATCTGGCGTTCAGCAATCTCCTGTTCAAGCTCTACTGTTTGCTGGTGGAGAAATTCCTGCTGACTTGACAGTTCTTCAGTCATTTTATCAAGAGCATCTCCTAATTGAGCTATTTCCCCTTCCCCCCTCATTCCGGAACGGGCATCAAGATTGCCTGCGGTCACCTCCTTCATGACAGCCAGAAGTCGCTCAATCCGCTTTGTGATTAGAAGATGGATTATCAGCAACAGAGTCAAAGAAAACAGCACGGAAATAATCATGGATTTTACAGCGTCAACATACGCATCCTGCTCCGCTTTTTTCAAAATTGGAGTTAAATCGTATTCTACGTAGAGCGTGCCGAAATGTTGCGGCCTCAGCTCTCCCGGCTGCATACTGAGAACTACCGGATAGTAGCTTACTAAGCGTCCATGAAGGTTGGTCATGAGTGACGACTGATTCGAACGTACTTTGATTGCGGCATCCGTTTCATAATGTGTGACGCTTTGAGCCGGGGCGGTTAACAATTCCTGACGGTTTGCCAGCATTACGGAGTGATTTTCATCGGCCAGCAGAAGGGTTACAACATGATGATCAAGGGCGACGTTGGCGATGCGGCGGCTTGCCCGGTCTTTATCGCCGAGAAGCAAGTTATCAGAAATAATACTCTGGAGCTGGTTCATCTGATAGCCGAGAGTTTCTCTGACGTTAGAAATGATAATCTCTCTCGAATCGCCCAGGCGGTGATATGTCTGATAGGCGTTAACCATCAGCGTGATCACGCAGACCAAGAGTGGAATGATAATGCGAAGCCGGTAGGGTGAAAACTTTGTCATATCAGGGCACTTTCGCTTTCTGATTCTGATTGAGAAGTCGGGCGGGGTCTACGGCATTTTTGAGCAGTTTCTCACGCAGCATGACATCGGCAAGGCGACTGGCCGAAACAACGATGTCACCTGACAACAGCTGCTGATTCTCTTTTTCGTCCGGAATTATGATGCCTTTGAGAGAATCCTTGAACTGAAGCGCTGAAACTCCTTCACGTTTTGCCATGCGCTGACAGGCATCATCCGGATTGCTGCGCAGATAAGCCAGAGCCTTGTACCAGGCCATTTCCAACTCTTGAAGTGCCCTGGGATTCTTCTGGTAAACATCAGGTCGCACCACAATTACATCAAAGACCTCTTTGGCAATCATGCTGCTGTCGAAGATGATATGGGCCCCCTTGCCGAGCAGTTTGGTTCTGATCGGCTCAAAGGTCACAATGGCATCCACCTTCCCGGAAAGGTAAGCCTCCTCATGCGCTTCCAGAGTGGTCGGGACTACAGTAATATCCTGAGGGCGCAGGCCCCCCTTTTCCAGGGCACGACTCAGCAGATAGGCACCCAGCGCACCGGATTCCGCGCCAACGCGTTTTCCTTTGAGATCTTTTATCTCCTTGATCCCTGGTCTCGCCATAACAACATCGGCACCGTTTGATATGTCGGTAACCAGAAGTATTTTAGCATCAATACCATCCTGGATCAGGAGCAGCGCCTCATCCAGGGTCAGTGCGGCAGCATCAATGGTGTTATTGCGAAATGCTTTGATTACATCGGAAGCGTTAGACATTTCATGCAGAACGACAGCTGAATCAGGGAAGTAGTTCAGGCTTCGGGCAAGATAGAGCGGTTCGTATCCGACCCATACATTGGTGGCAACATGAAGGGATTTGGCTGATTCTTTTGTGCATCCGGAAAGACAGCACAGGACAAAAACCAACAGATAGAAAAACCTTGCCGGATTGTTGGCATAAATTGCTCGCATATGTGACCTTTCCGGTACTGAGATGGATACGTGGCGTACGTATTGAGTATAATGCACATTTTATATATTACAAGTTGACTGGAGCATTCCGGATAGGGGGGATAGGAATTTGCCTTTTCGGTGCAGGAGGTATCCCCCCAGAAATGAGCCGCCTTCAATGCAATTTTAGAAGTTTTCAGGGAATTTGAGAGGTGTTTAGAGAACTATCAAGGAAATACTGCCCTGCCGACAGCCTGATTTTTACCTACAACCGCCAGCAACCCGTTTTGACTCGTGCAACAGCCTGTTTTCACCATTTCCAGCACAAACCATCCCCCGCTGCAACGCCGCATTTTATCTGGTTTCACACGTATTCCGGGATGTAGTACGCCTCTTCATATTCGATAACCTGGGTATCGGCGTACACAACTAACGGTTCGTGTTCCACAATCACCGTCAGTTGGTGGTGACGGTGAAGAGACTAACAAACTGCTGAGTGATCTGTTTCTGACGGTCAACGCCATTGCCGGTGGGGTCAGGAATACGGGGTAAAGCAGTGGCTTCATGTTTTGCATGGTGGTTATTTTTTGTATCTAATGATAAAATGTACACACATGAAAACTCGGTTGAATATTTTATCTGCCAGATTTGATTTTGTCCGCCTGTTCATCGTGCTGCAGATGCTTATGAGCGCGCAAACTGCCCTGGCGGTCACCTGCACCCCAACCCCCTGGGATGAAATCGGGCCGTTTTATCGGCCGAATGCCCCGGAACGTAATTCAATCGGCAAAGGGTATCTACTGAGCGGAACGGTCCGCGCAGCGGAAGATTGCCGCCCACTGCACAATGTCAGGATTGAAATCTGGCAGGCAGGCCCCGATGGCAGTTACGATGATGCTCACCGGGCGACAATTTATTCCGACAGGAGCGGTCGTTACCGGTTACAGACTTTTTTCCCGCCGCCCTATGGGCCGCGTCCGTCGCACATCCACATTCTGGTGGATGCTAAGGGGTTTGAGGGTCTGATAACCCAGCATTATCCCAAAAAAGGTGCCAAACGTGCGACGTTTGACCTTGTACTTGTCCCTGATTTCAAAAATAATGGAGCGGCACGGAATCCTCTGGGACGCTGATAAATCGTGTGACTGAGCTTGACAGGAGAATGCCAGACATGAAAATAGCCATCATCGGCGGCGGCATATCCGGAATGACTACAGCGCACCTGCTCTGTGGGGAGCATGACATCACACTGTTCGAGGCCAACGACTATCTGGGCGGGCATACCAACACCCTGGATGTGACCCATGGCGGTCTTCAGTACGCGGTGGATACCGGTTTTATCGTCTTCAACGAGCGGACCTACCCTAACTTCATCAAGCTCCTGGACCGACTGGGCATTCCCTCACAGCCCAGCGTGATGAGTTTTGCCGTCAGCAGCCAGCGCAGCGGACTGGAATACTGCGCCACCAACCTGGATACCCTCTTCGCACAGCGCCGAAATCTGGTCAACCTGCCGTTCTGGGGCATGCTGCGGGACATTTTTCGCTTCAACCACGAGTCGCGTCACCTGTACGGCAGCGATGACATGACCCTGACTCTGGAGACATACCTGGCAGAAGGGGGCTATTCCCGGAGTTTCATCGACGATTTCCTGGTGCCGATGGGAAGCGCCATCTGGTCGGCCGCCCCCCGATCCTTCCTGCAGTTCCCGGTGGCGGCCTTCGTTCAGTTTTTCACGAACCACGGCTTTCTCAATGTAGTCGATCAGCCGAAATGGCGGGTAGTCAGCGGCGGTTCGCGCCAGTATGTAGAACCGCTGTCACGTCCCTTTCGTCAAATGGTGCGGCTGTCATCAACCGTGGAACGGGTGCAGCGCTACGCCGACCGGGTCGAGGTTACGGTCCGGGGCAGTCAGCCCGAGAGGTTCGACCACGTCATTCTGGCCTGCCACAGTGACCAGGCATTGGCCATGCTGGCCGACCCTTCCGATGCCGAGCGGGAACTGCTGGCCGCCATTCCCTACCAGAAGAATGATACGGTGCTGCACACGGACAGCAGCCTGCTCCCTTCGCTTCCGAAGGCCCGTGCCAGCTGGAACTGCCACATACCCCGCCAGGAGCGGGACGGCGTATCGCTGACCTACTGGATGAACAAGTTGCAGTCCATCACCGCGCCGGTGCAATTTTGCGTGACCCTCAATACACCGGATGCCATTGCACCTGAGGCGGTGATCCGGTGTCTGGCCTATCACCACCCGGTCTATTCAACAGCAGCCTTTGAAGCACAGAAGCGGCGGGACGAGATCAGCGGCGTCAACCGCACCTCATACTGCGGCGCCTACTGGGGCTGGGGATTCCACGAAGACGGAGTTAAAAGCGCCCTGGCGGTCTGCCGGCAGTTTGGGAAAGAGCTGTAGCCATGGAAAGTCGAATCTATACAGGTCACGTGGGCCATCAGCGTCTGACACCGGTCGGCAACAGCTTCCGCTACAGCCTGTTTTTCCTGTATCTTGATCTGGCGGAACTGGATACGCTCTTCGCCGGTCGCTGGCTCTGGTCGATCGAGCGCCCAAACTGGGCCTCCTTCCGCCGTTCTGATCACTTCCGCCCGGATACGCTGCCGCTTGATCAGACTGTCCGGGATGAGGTGCAGCGCCAGCTTGGTTTTCGCCCCGGCGGGCCGATCCGTCTGCTGACCCACCTGCGCTACCTGGGGTACTGCTTCAACCCGATCAGCATCTACTACTGTTTTGCCGGTGATGGTACAACGCTTGAGGCGCTCCTGGTTGAAATCCATAACACCCCTTGGGGCGAGGAATACCTGAGGGCCTTTGATACCCACAACGGCCCCTCCGATGGTGAATGGCACGCCTACCGGCTGGACAAGGAATTCCATGTTTCCCCCTTCATGCCGATGGAGATGAGCTACCTCTGGCGTTTCACCGCACCGGGCAAAGAGTTGTCTGTGAGGATGACCAGCCTGCAGCAGGGGTCGGAGATATTTCACGCCTCACTGCATCTTCACCAGCAGGAATTGAACGGCGCCAATCTTGCAAAATCATTGCTGCGCTGGCCCTTCATGACGGCCAAGGTCATTGCCGCCATTTACTGGCAGGCGCTGCGTCTCAGGCAAAAAGGGGTGCCGTTCTGCCCGCACCCGGAAAAGCTCATTGTGACGAAAGGAACGTATAATCCATGAGCAGCACTGAACAAACATGCAGCGCTCTATCCAGCTCACATGATTCCGTTGCCGGGATTATCGACCGGCTGGCCCGCTCACTGGTTTTGAAGCCGCTATCGCTGATCTCAGACGGGCAACTCACCCTTGTAGAGAGTGATCGCACCGACACATTCGGCACTGCCGGTGCGTCCCTGCAGGCCACATTACGGGTTCGTGATCCCGGGTTCTATCGACGGATTGCCTTCGGAGGCACTATCGGCGCCGGTGAAGCCTACATGGATCATCTATGGGATTGTGATGACCTGCCGGCACTGATACGGATCATGGTGCGCAACCAGGAGGCTCAGCAGCGAATGGAAAACGGCGCGGCTCGATTCGCCGGAGCCGTTCAACGCCTGTTGCACCGCCTTAACGACAACACCCGCAGCGGTAGTCGTAAAAACATCGCGGCCCATTACGATCTAGGCAACGACTTCTACCGGCTGTTTCTCGACCCGACTATGGCGTACTCCTGCGGCATTTTCGAGCGGGACGACAGTACCCTGGAAGAGGCATCCACTGCCAAGTTTGATCGCATCTGCCGAAAACTGGGACTGACCGCCGGCATGAAGGTTCTGGAAATCGGCACCGGCTGGGGTGGTTTTGCCATCCACGCCGCCCGGAACTACGGCTGCCACGTGACCACCACGACCATTTCCCGGCAGCAGCATGACTTTGCGGCAAGACAGATCGCGGTTGCCGGTCTTGATGACAGGATTACCCTGCTACTGCAGGATTACCGGGACCTGACCGAAGAATTCGACCGACTGGTATCCATTGAAATGATCGAAGCAGTGGGGGACCGGCACCTGCCGGAATTCTTCGGCGTCTGCTGCCAACGGCTCAAAACCGATGGCGCCGCCCTGATCCAGGCCATTACGACACCGGACCGCAACTACGATCGCTACCTTAAAACCCCCGACTTCATCAACCGCTGCATCTTTCCCGGAAGCTGCTGCCCGTCCCCCGGAGCCATGAGCCGGGCGATTGCAAAAAACACTGATCTGCGTCTGGCTCAGTTAGATGATCTGACTCCTCACTATGCCCGCACTCTGGGGGAATGGCGCAGCGCCTTTCGCGCACGATTGGACGAGGTTCGTGCCATGGGCTACGATGAACGCTTTATCCGGATGTGGGATTTCTATCTCTGTTACTGCCAAGGCGGTTTTGCCGAACAGTACACCGGGCTGCTGCATCTGTTGTACGCCCGCCCGGATTTTCGCGTCGAGTCACCAACTTGAATTCCGGAGGTATTTCATGAAATTACCCGCTCTGCTACTGTGTCTGACCCTGCTGGCCGGCTGTTCAACATCCCTGCCCCCCCTGAAGACCGTCGACAAAGTCGATCTCAAGCGTTTCATGGGGGCCTGGTATGTCATCGCCAGCATTCCCACCTTCATCGAAACAGATTCATACAACGGCGTAGAAACCTATACTCTGAGCCAGAACGGCACGGTTGACACGGTCTTCACCTTCCGGAAGGGTGGCTTCGACGGCCCACTGAAACGTTACAACCCGCGCGGCTTTATTGTCGATACCGTCAATAACTCCACCTGGGGGATGCAGTTCATCTGGCCCATTAAGGCCGAATATCTGATTACTCACCTCAATGAAGACTACAGCCAGACAGTTATAGGCCGCAACAAACGCGACTATGTCTGGATCATGGCCCGCACCCCGCAGATTCCCGAAGACGATTATCAGCGACTGGTCGATGAGTTGCGGGTACAGGGGTATGACATGGGAAAACTGCGCAGAACGTCGCACAAATGGC
>JAYTVV010000051.1:0-9849 GCA_043743795.1 Geobacteraceae bacterium | reverse complement strand
TGATAAAGGTCACTCCGGTGTCGCCGCTTGCCAACAGGAGGTATTCCCCTCCCACCTCCACCAGCATGAGAGACTTTTTGGGACCGAGATAACGGGTTTCTATCAAGCGGATATGCTTTGAAATCAACTGCTGCCCGATCGGAAAACCCCGCATCAACTTGCCTGAAAAATGCCAGGTAACCAGAATAAGTCCGATAACGAGAGCCAGTGCTGCAGTCATCTGTAGAAAACTTGCCAGAAAGCTGAACTCCTGTCCGGAGCTATCAGCAGCCAGCACTATGGAAGGTAGGAAGAGAAGAATAAGTGCGGAGGCCGCACCTTTCACAGAATCTTCTCCACCCGCTCATTAGGAGTGACGATGTCCACCAGACGGACACCAAACTTTTCATTTACGACAACCGCTTCTCCGCGAGCCACCAGCTTGGAGTTGACAAAAATATCCAGCGGTTCACCGGCCAGCTTGGTTAATTCAACAACCGCACCCTGGTTGAGCTGCAGAATATCCTTAACCAGTAATTTGGTTCTTCCCAGCTCGACGGTTACCTGGAGCGGAATATCGAGGATGAAATCGAGGTTTTTTTTATCAAGAGACATTTCTTCAGGCGTATCGCTCACTACTGCCCCCTATTATCGCAAATCTTGCTGATCTGAATCGCTTTGTTGCCATGTTTGATGCCCGGGACACCGAAATATTTTGATACCCCCTCTACTTTGACAACCATTTCGCTAGAACAGGCCTTATCGAGCATAATGGTGTCTCCCGCTGCCAGGTCCAGCAGTTCACGCAACGTGATGCTCGCATTGCCCATTTCGACCGTTGTTTCCATTGGAGCTTCCATCAGTTCTGCTGAAAGTCGGGAAGACCACTGCGGATCGATCGCCATCAGGTCAAACTGCATACCCGTTTTGAGCTTATCCCGAATAGGATCGATAGTCATGAACGGCACAGCAAACATCATATTGCCGGAGATATCATCGATCTGAATCTTGAGCGTCATGGTCACGATCTGATATTCAGGTGGTACAATATTAACCAGACGCGGATTAGTTTCCATCCGGAGCAGGTTCATATGAGTGGCATACAGAGGCATCCAGGCTTTTTCAAAATCCAGCAGGGCATCGCCGACAATTTTTTCCATCAGCCGCAGCTCAATCGAGGTGAACATACGATTGGCAATCGGAACCTTGGCGCTGCCGGTCCCCCCCAGAAGGCTGTCAACCAGTGACAGCACCAGGGTACTGTCAAACGAGATCAGAGCAGCACCCTTGAGCGGCTCGATCTTGAAGATGCCCATACAGACCGGGGTTGACAGTGTCTGGAGAAAATCGTCAAACTTATAGGAACGGGCACCGACTTTTTTAATTTCAACGGATTTACGCAGGCGGTTGGAAAGATTTACTCTGTTTGAGCGGATAAAACTATCGTAAATAATATCAAGATTCGGGACAAATCCTTTGTGGGCATCCGAGTTAACGAGGTCGTAGGTTGCAACGGCACCCTCCGCTTTCGAAAGCTCTTTTTCAGGCTCTATGCGACCTTCAAAGACAGCATTGAGCAGTGCTTCGATTTCAGCCTTTGAAAGTATTTTTTCCATTGCAGCCACTTCAGTACCTATTGAACCACAAAATCAGTGAAATACACCTTGGCAATTTTGCCGGGAGGGATGTTCTTGTTAATCGCCCCGAGGATTTCGTCTTTGAGCGTATTTTTGCCCTGCACATCCTGAATATCCTGAAGCGTTTTGGCGCTGAGCAGAATCAGGACCGAATCACGGATCGAAGCCAATCTGCCTTCAATTTCGGCTTTTACAGCGGGCCCGACCATTTCGAGTTCAACCTTAACCTTGAGATAGCGCAGTTCCTGGCCGTCATAAATATTAACAATGAACGGGTCCAGCGCATAGATATTAGCCGAAGGTCCTGCTGCAGCCCCGCCAGCGGCAGGCGCGCCATGACCACCAGCGGCAGGAGCGGCGGCAGGTGCACCATGACCACCAGCGGCAGGAGCGGCGGTCTCGGCTGTCGCAGCCTCACCCTCTTTTTTGGCCTTCTTGTCACCATTGCCCAACATCATAAAGGCAACCACACCCAAAATCAGCGCAACCGCAACTGCAGCACCAATAATGATGAAAAGTTTTTTCTTCCCGCCGCCTTCTGCTTCCGCCTCAGCCGGTGTCGACTCTTCTTTGGCCATGGGTTTCCTCCGCGAATAAATAATGGATTAAATGGTGTAATTATTGACAGCACTATGTAAAACGAATTCGCTGTTTTTGCAACCATTTAAACGGGTACGGAGGCGTATCCCGAATAATCTGAATACGCCTCCGTCCTCATCATACAACTACTATTTAGATTACCGTTTCATATTCAAGACTTCCTGCGTCATTTCATCTGAGGTGGTAATTGTTTTGGAGTTGGCAGAATAAGCCCGCTGGGTCAGGATCATCTTGACGAACTCATTGGCCATATCTACGTTACTTTGCTCAAGAGAGTTGGAAGACAACTTTTCCTCCGTAGGAAGGCTGGTCGTTGCATTCCAGGTCGCGCTATAGGAGGTTGTGGCAATAGTAACACCGGTTGCAGGATTATTGGCTTTAAAGAGTGTACCGCCGACTTTATCAAGCTGACCGGCATAGGGTACCCGTAACGTGCCCAGCCGGGTAGCCGCAGTTGCATTGGGATCACCACCAACCACATATACGCCGCCAGGAGCAGAATAGTACGAAACAGTGCCGTCACCACGCAACATCGAAATTTTACCATCAGAAGCTATTCCGGAAATCTTGATGATGTCAGTTGCTAACGGTGGAGCCGCTGGAACAGGAATAGTTATCGGGAAGCCGGCCGAATCAAGCAGCCGATTTCCGTCGGGGTTTGCCAGATAGAGATCAACAGCAGGGGATACCGTTGTATCAGGTGTGAGCCTGAATGCACCGGCGCGGCTATAATAGGCTTTTTCACCCGTAATCGCCGTGCCTTTCGGGTCTGATGGAGAACCCATGACGAAGAAGCTGTCACCCTGAATGGCAAGGTCAGTTACGTTGCCGGTACTTTCAAATGCCGACTGGGTAAACTGATTATCTATCTTCTGGATAACGGTACCATGACCCATCTGTGAATTATTGGTAGTTGGTGTGGAAAGCATGTCGGCAAAAAGTGCGCGTGATCCTTTGAAACCGACCGTGTTGACGTTGGCAATATTGTTGCCGATGACGTTGATTCCTTCTGCATTATTAAGTAGACCGCTAACTCCTGTGAACAGCGCTGATGTAACACTCATGGTGATGCCTCCTGTTTTTTAGTTTCGTTTGAGTTTTTGTTTGAAGCACGTCAATCGATCGGCGCTTCAGGGCTTCCTCAAGGAGGGCCAGCCCTACGGATTGTTGCCTGGTTAAATAATCACTGCTGAATCGATGTTTGTAAAAACATTGCCCCGCATCTGGCTTTTGTCCAGAGCGGTTACTACGGTACGATTCCTGACGCTGACTACCAGCGCTGAATCTCCCATCATGACCAGAGATTCCTTGCCGCCTTTTTGTGCCACACTGTTGACGGCACCTTCAAGGCTCGCTAGATCTGCGGCTGAAAAGGTTATGTTGCGTGCCCGAAGTCGATCCTGGGCATGCTGTGAAAACTTGACCCCCTGAGACGGGAGCTTTTGATCAAGAACCTGCGCAAAAGGCGAGTTGGAAGTCTGGCCCACTGCCGGTTGTTGCTGCGGCGGGCGAGTAATTCTGCCCGGTTGAATCGGATTTGGAATAAAAATCTGATCTATCATTTTTTATTACACCCCCATGCTGATTACATCACTCAATGCCACGGAAGTAGCCCCGATAGTCAGCTGTGGTGTATTTCCAGAAAGGTTGACGCCGTCGATCTTGCCGGTGGTGTATGTGGTTGCCGATACGGAACTGCCATTAGCCAGGGTGGCAGTGACGGCAAACGTATATGCCCCGGCGGGAAGTACTGCCCCGCTGGTATCGCGGCCATCCCAGGAGAAGCTGTTGTCACCGGCACTCGTTGCTCCAAGGACTGCTGTCCTGACAGTCCTGCCGGCACTATCAAGAATTGAAACCTGTGCAGATGCAGCCGGAACGGAGAGATTAAACTCCAGAGTTGACGGAGCACTGCCATCAAATGTTGCGATATTTCCGTTTGCCTTGACATCTCTGCCGATAAACGAAACTGCGGTCAGGCCAATGGAGTTATTCTGCGCCGTCAGCAGGTTTGTCAATGCTGTGTTGCTGTTGTATGACTGTTCCACCAGAGACAGCTGTGAAAGCTGGTCCAGCATTGCACTCGGATCCTGAGGCTTCAAAGGGTCCTGAAATTTCAGCTGTGCAATAAACAGCTTCATGAAATCATCCTTGTTCATCCCCAGAGATTTTTTCATTGCTGCTGAAGCTGCGGTTGTATCTGTTGATGCAGCTACTGTACTTACCATTCGTCTCTCACCTCGCTTTCAATAGTGAATATCGAGCATCGAGTGCCCGTGCTGCTTCGGGTATGCCGCCGGGCCGGAAGGAAGATCCGCCTGTGCAGTATGGTAACTGCGCGGTGATGCCCATAACTGCTGTTGTTGCTGTTGTTTATTCAGCTCCCGCCAGGCATTCTGGTTTTGCCCCTGGCTGTTCGAGCCTTTTCCACCGGTGGTAACATCAAAAGATTCCATCGTGATGTTTTGTCGCGCCAGAGAGTCTTTGAGTGTGTCAGCATGCTGCATGATAGCATCCCGCACCGCCCTGTTTTCGGTTATGATTTCAACCGAAAGTTTCTGTCCCTGAAGATTCAGATTCATCTTCAATTCACCAAGATTATCCGGTGAAAGAGTCAATGTTATCTGTTGATTCCCTGGTTTTACCTCGTGCTGAACCAAGCGATCCCTGACCTGATGCACAATCTGTTCCGGAATTTCCTGATGGGCTGGTTCGCTTGAAGCTGGCTTTGCAGTTACTACTGAAAGTTTCTGCTGCTCTGAGCCTGCTTGTGCCCGCATATTCTGCGCCAGCAGTGGATTATCATCGCCCCCGCCAGACTGTCCCTGGCTACTGTCACCACTGTTCGACGAGTCAGAATCCATCATCGACTCATCACTGGACACTGCTGACGGCAAAGACAGAGTCATTTCTTTGACATTAGCCTGTTCGCTGCCAGACCGACCCTTTTCAAGCTGCTGTTCGGGTGCAAGCCGTTGTCGACCACCGCGTGATTCCTGTACCAATGACACAACCCTGTTGTCAACAGCGGCAGGAGGCACTGATATCCGAGCGGTAATCGGTTGAGGTTGTGAAAGTAAAATATCCAATTCCGATGCCGGCAATTGAGCAGGCATCGCCGTCAGTGATTGAACGGGCGGACGTTCGTTTGAAATTGCAGCAGATACCACTGCTGGTTTTTCCTTTGGCATCCCGGACAGTTCAGCTGTTTTCACTCCCAGCGCTTCACCAGCCTCGCTTTGCGACGGAAATGCTGCCGGTTCTGCAACTGCCGTTGTTATCGACGACCTTTCGACAGGTGCGGATCTGACCGCTTCCGCTTGTTGTTGATTTTGTACCATTTCCGGCACTTCAACCGACGGTTCAACCTGTTGTACCGCAGACGATCGTGGCGTAACAACTTGCGCTGAATTTGCAACTGCTTGTTTTACTTGATGCGTAACGACTGAGGCAACAATAGCAGGTGACTCTCCTACTGCAGGTGTGTTTTGTAATCGTTCAACATGAAGTGCTGTCGGTTTGTTGACTTCTGCTGTTCTTGCTGGCTCGTTCGACCGGAGTGCAGTCGGCTCTGCCTGAACTACACGTGAAGCTGGTACTGCTGACGGTGTCGCTGCGACGACAGGAGACACGGGTACTGTGGTTGCGGCTAGTGCCGGTTGCCGATCAACAGCTATGGCTCCAACCGGTTCTGACGGTTGCGGTTTTTGTGCAGCGGCATGTTCAACAGCTGGTTGTTCGGACGGTACAACGACCGTTTTCTGCTCTGTTGCCGGTGTTGATGCTTCCTGTGTTGCTTCTGCCACGACGTGATCAGTGTGTATCTGAACTGCCGGTGCAGCAGTGACAACAGGTGGTTCTTCTACTGCAGGTATGTTTTGCAATCGGTCAACATGAAGTGCTGTCGGTTTGTTGACTTCTGCTGTTCTTGCTGGCTCGTTCGACCGGAGTGCAGTCGACTCTGCCTGAACTACATGTGAAGCTGGTACTGCTGGTGGTATCGCTGCGACGACAGGAGACACGGGTACTGTGGTTGCGGCTAGTGCCGGTTGCCGATCAACAGCTATGGCTCCAACCGGTTCTGACGGTCGCGGTTTTTGTGCAGCGGCATGCTCAACAGCTGGTTGTTTGGACGGTACAACGACCGTTTTCTGCTCTGTTGCCGGTGTTGATGCATCCTGTGTTGCGTCTGCCACGACGTGATCAGTGTGTGTCTGAACTGCCGGTGCAGCAATGACAACAGGTAATTCTCCTGCTGCAGGTGTGTTTTGCAATCGGTCAACGGGAAGTGCTGTCGGTTTGTTGACGTCAGTTGCCGTTGCCACAGTTTCTGCCTGCGCTGCAATCGGTGCAGGGGGAGCTGCTGTCAAAGCGACCGGTATAACAACTGTTTCTGTCAACAACGGATCTACAGCTGTGGTTCCGACGGTTTCAGACTGTTGTTGATGTGGCGGTTCCATTGCAAATGCTGCTGTTGGTTTTTCAACTTCGGTGGTAATCGCTTTCTGCACTGCCGCCGGCATCAGCTCTGGACCAAACGGTTCCACATTCTGTGCAACAGGGTGAGCAGAAATGGCGACTGACTGCTGTTCTACAATGGCTACGTTCTGTTGCCCGTCAACGGGAAAGGGTGTCGGTTTGTTGACGTCCGGCATTCTACCGGATTGAAAATATGCTGACATGGCCATCTGTGACGTAACATCTGGCAACTCATGGCGCAGCGGCTCTGCATCGCTGCCAGCTTCTGTAGTTTCCGGCAGCTCGCTTTTTGTCGCAGCGAGCTCTAAGGCCGGAGAAATCCGCGGTGAAGCCTGCAGCAAAGCCAGTAAATCTACCACCGGGCCTTCCGTACGTGTATCGGGATCAAGCTGTTTCATGTTGTCTCTGACCAGAGACGGCTTTATCTGGCCTGAATCAGTTTGAGGTGTCTCCTGTGTCAGAAGCTGAAGCCCGCTCAGCAGTCCGGCAAAATCTCCTCCGACCTGCTGTACGCCGTCCATCGTCACGGCAACGGGTACAACTGACTCCAGGGTTGCTGACGGCATTACTGTCAGCATTGAAGCTATATTCAATTGTCCATTATTCATCATTTTTCACCTCCTTTCTGTCTTTATTTTTTATGGAGTGGACAATGCTGCTGTCCATAAAATCAGGGTCATCGTTACTGCAGATTATCGGTCACCCACTTAACGACACGCGGCTGGCTGATAAACGGCGCCAGCTTGGCAACAGTCTTGGTGTCCATTCTGCTGAGAAGTGACAGGGCAAGGTCTTCTTTCAGGGTGTCCATCATCTTACCCGCCTGTTCCGCCTTCATGGTTTTAAACAATTTAACCATTTTCTGAATCTTCTCATCCTGCTTTTTCTTCTGAGCTTCGGACTGAGCTTTCAGGCTGTCGTCAATCCGTTTTTTGCTGTCTTCAAGCGCTTTTACCTGTGCTTCGATCTTCGCACTCAGCTTTTTCAGCTCCTGCTCCTTGGCAGCTAAAGCGGCTTCTTTCTCAGCCAGCTGCTGACGGCGGGCATCCTGAAGCGCTTTTTCTTCACGAGCAGCGCGGGTAGCATTGATCGGCTGCGGATTCGTTGACGCTGTTTCTTCCGGAGTTTTGGTCATGGCGTCATTCTGAGTCGCTGCATTGGCAGAGACTGCAGGCAGCTGATGTTGCGTCATGGTGAGAACACCGGCCACTGCACCTGCTATTAAAAGGGTTTTCTTGATATTCACGATGGTATAACCTTTTTCTGGATGGATATTTCGTCGAGAAAGTTTCGCTCTCTGATTGCCATGTCCAGCCGGAATTCTGCTGCTTTTTTCTCTTTTAACGATTCCAGGACTTTTTTATCCTTGCTTGCTTCCATCAAGTCGGATTTTTTTTCGTTCATGACCTGGTCAAGCTGCTCAATCTGTTCCTTCTGCTGTTTTATCTCTTCCCGTTTGCGGGAAAAAAAATCAGAGTACATCCTCATGTCGTCGATGCAGTCCATCCCCTGTTGACAGCAGTGGAACTCATGCGACAACTGATCGACAAGCTCCTCTTCGCGCAACAGCACCTCATTCGCCTGTTCCAGACCTTCCTTCGCAACAGAAAACTCCTGTTTGCGGAGTTTTTCCATCTCGCGGCGGTAGATCAATACCTGTTCAAGCTCAAATATCTTGCCAGCCATCGCCCGTACTCCTTGAGAAACAGCCGGTATCAGGATTCAAACATCCGCTTTAAATCCTGAACCGCTTCTTCCAGCATGACCGGATCATGAACGGCCTGCTTCATAAATGATTGCATCTGCGCATTATGCTCTACAGCATAATCTATACCGGGATTGCTGCCTGCCTTGTAGGCACCGATATTTATCAGATCCTCTGACTGACGATACGTTGCCAGCACTTCTTTAAACCTGGCGGCAACCTGCAGGTGCTCTTTTGAGGCAACGTCCGTCATAACCCGACTGGCACTCGCAAGAACATCAATTGGCGGATAAATCGATCGCGCCGCCAGATCCCGCGACAGTACGATGTGGCCATCTAAAATACTACGCATGGCATCCGAAATCGGTTCATTGAAGTCGTCACCCTCAACAAGTACCGTGTAGAGAGCAGTGATGCTTCCCTCAGGAAAATTACCCGTGCGTTCAAGCAGTTTCGGCAGTGCGGCAAAAACAGACGGGGTATACCCCTTTGTGGTCGGCGGTTCACCGATAGCAAGGCCAACCTCACGCATCGCCATTGCAAATCGGGTTGCTGAATCCATCATCAAGAGAACTTTTTTCCCCTGATTTTTGAAATATTCCGCAATCGTCGTTGCAATGTACGCACCGCGCATCCTCACAAGAGGGGGCTGATCTGACGTGGCAACCACCACAACCGATTTTTTAAGACCCTGATCCTGCAAATCTTTTTCGATAAACTCCCGCAGTTCTCGGCCACGCTCACCAATCAGGGCAATGACGTTCACATCGGCTTCCGTATAGCGGGCGATCATTCCCAAGAGGGTTGATTTCCCCACGCCTGAGCCGGCCATTATGCCGACTCGCTGCCCGCGACCACAGGTCAGCAGGCCATTGATGCTGCGAATACCAAGATCAAGGGGCCTCCGGATCGGCGGACGGGTCATCGGATTTACCGGCAGCGCGTAGATCGGATATTCTTCCTCAACCTCAATAGGGCCTTTATCGTCAATCGGATTTCCCAATCCATCGATAACACGCCCCAACATGAGCGGTCCGACACCCAGCGACGCATTGTCGCGCCGGACTGAAATCAGACTGTCGAGCCCGACTCCCCGTAATTCACCAAGCGGCATCAGCAGCGTTTTGTTGTTGCGGAAGCCGACCACCTCAGCTGGAATCGGCTCACCTTCCAGAGGTTTTATCTCACAGATAGCTCCAACTGACGTATCAGGACAATACCCCTCGATAACCAGACCAACCACTTGGGTGACTTTACCATGCAGCCTGACGGGCTTTGAGGACGCAAGAGCCGAACGGTATTTTCCAAGGTTAAGCTTCATGTCAGGCATGGCGCATTATACCCACGTCATAGTTCCTCAGCAGCAGCGGTGCGCTGTTCAAGAAGGCTGCGGTATATCTGATCCATCTGACCTTCCAGAGATGCGTCAATAGTTCCCATAGTCGTATC
>JAYTVV010000050.1:0-17554 GCA_043743795.1 Geobacteraceae bacterium | reverse complement strand
AAAGTCGCCATTTCTTTCAGCACCTTTACACCCGCATCGATCAGCGTCATAGCCAGAGCGGCTCCGGTTCCTTCACCAAGGCGAAATTTCAGATCAAGAATCGGTTCGACGCCGATCCGTTCCAGCATAAAGGTGTGGCCGATTTCCACCGACTCATGGGCAGCAAAGATGTAGTCTCGCACGTTGGGATGGAGTTCCGAAGCGATCAGGGCCCCGGCGGTGGAGATAAATCCGTCGATCACAACCGGAATCGAGTTAGCTGCGCACCCCAGCACCAGGCCGGCAATCGCTGCGATTTCAAGCCCGCCTACTTTTGCCAGCACATCCAACGGGTCCTGTGGATCAGGTTTATTCAGGGCCAGACCCTCTTCGATAACACGGATCTTGTTGACCAACGCTGCGTCACTGATGCCGGTGCCGCGATGAGTTACTTCTGCCACCGTTTTACCGGAAATGGCGGCAATGATGGCCGATGACGGCGTCGTATTGCCGATCCCCATTTCGCCGGTGCCGACCAATCCCACCCCTTCGGCACGGCACTGTCCGGCCAGTTCAATGCCGACGGTCAAAGCGGCAATGGTTTCGTCGCAGGTCATGGCCGGCCCTTTGGCAAAATTTTTCGTACCACGGGCGACTTTCTTGTGAATCAGGCCGGCAATACCCGCAAAGTCATAATCGACACCAACATCGACAACCCGTACATCTGCCCCGACGTGGCGCGCCAGGACGTTGACTCCAGCACCGCCAGAGAGAAAGTTCAGCACCATCTGCGGTGTAACTTCCTTTGGAAACAGCGAAACGCCCTCTTCCGTAACGCCGTGGTCACCGGCAAAGGTAAACACGACTTTTTTCGAAATATCCGGGTCGGAAGTGCCGCTGATGGCAACGATGCGACGGGCAAATTCTTCCAGCCGCCCCAGCGATCCGAGTGGTTTGGTTTTGTTGTCCAGGCGGGTCTGCGCCTGCTGCAGCAGCTCTGTGCTGACCGGTTTGATGCGGGAAAGTGTTTCTTTGATGATATCCATAGTGTGAGATCTCCCTTTCGCTTTTTATTTCAGTTGTAACGGAATCCCGCTGATGACGACATGCACCTCATCCGCAGCGGCAGCCAGGGTCTGGTTTGCACTCCCGGCGATATCGCGGAACATTCGCGCCAGTGCATTCTCCGGCACGATCCCCATACCGACCTCGTTGCTGACCAGAATTACCGGCGTTACCATCCCTTGCAGAGTGTTTTTCAGTCGCTGCAGGTCCTCATTGATCCGCTCTTCAATATTTTCACCAGCGTCTTCATACTTGAACAGCAGATTTGAAAGCCACAGGGTTACACAATCTACCAGAATCGCCTGATACTGACCGTCACAGCGTGCCAATGCCTGCGACAAATGAATCGGCTCTTCAATGGTGTGCCACTCAGAACCGCGACGTTCACGATGTCGCATAACGCGCTCATCCATCTCGCTATCCAGCGTCTGGGCGGTTGCCAGATACCCAAGCGGTGCCCCGAACCCGCCCGCCCGCTTTTCGGCACAAATGCTTTTACCGCTGCGCGCTCCACCGGTTATAAAAATTGTTCGTGCCATATTGTTCTCCAATTCAAATAAAAAGCCCCTGTCCATCAAAGGGACAGGGGCTCGAAAACCATGTAATCAGAACGATCAGGCTTCGGCCCCTCGTTCCACGGAGGTCCCAAAACTAAATCGGAATGGCAGGTTTCCTGGCTTAAGGGTCATCTTACTGGTCGCGCCTTCCCGGAAAATCCAGTGGCATACTGCGACGGTCATCGCCTTTTACAGTTGCGGGACAGCGAGGGGATCACACCCTCTTCCCTTTTAACCACGCCTTGCGGGGCGCAGCACCACATCCGGTTTGTGAATCAATTGTCTGAAGTTTGTAGCAGAGTGGAGGGTGGGAAGTCAAAAGGAAATTGGTTGTAGCAAAATATGTGGGTGTACTACGGATGACGATAGGGATCAGGAAATTCTGCATGAACTTCTCAAACAAGGATTCTTCATATAACTCCTGTGATAAGATCCATGTTGAATGGTAGCGTGCGGCAACATATGCCCTAACAAATATATGAACATTCGAATGATTATTTGGTACAATGTACTCAGTTCCGGTTAGCCGGAAGCTAGTTGACATCGAGCCTGAGAAAGGAGATTTGCTATGAAAACGTGTAAAGTAATTTCCACTGCATTAATGTTTTTGTTTGTTTTTTGCGTTTCAGCCTTTGCTGATCCTAACGGTTTCTATGTCGGCGGAAATGCAGGACTAATCGTCCCCAGAGATAGCACATTCAAGGATTCAGGGAGTGGAGACACCAATGTCTCATACCACCCGGGCTTTTCCATTGGTGCTCTCGGTGGTTATAAGTTTGTTAACAATATTAGGGTGGAGGGGGAGATCGGTTATAAAAATGCTATGACTGATGATGCAAAACAGTCCGACAATCCAAGCCGCAAATATGATTCCAGAGTTTCCGCTACCGACTTGATGGCTAATGCCTTTTATGACATTAAAACACCATATACTGCGGGATTTACCCCGTATCTCGGCGGTGGTATTGGATTGGCCGTTTTGATGACATCAGACGGTACGGTTAATGGGACGGGCCGAACCATTGATAGAAGTAATGACACGGTCTTTGCATACCAGGCCGGGGGAGGAGTTGCCTACGATATTACCAAGAATGTGACACTGGACTTAGGGTACCGATATTTTGGTACTACAGAAGGAACATTAAAAACTTCAGTCGGTACGACCGAAAAAGTAGATTTTTCCAACCACAACGTCATTCTTGGTGTCCGTTACAACTTTTAAGGTAATGGGGGTGTTTAACTGTTATATTTGGCGTTGTAATTTCTGAATCGTAATAAGTGATTTATTTAATACATCAAGGATCATATGCCGCTTTGTTGGTTGTAAGAAAAGGTATTTGGTCCTTGATTTTAAATTGGTGGCTTTGATTCAAATTCCCTGGGGAGTGAAGATGAAATATTGATCCGCTTTCAATAATGACCCACTAATAAACGACTCAACGTCAAAAATTGATTGTAGCCGGAATAGTTCATATTTTTTAAACCCCTGCCCAGTGTCGTTGATTAATTTAAAAATTTGTCGAGAGAGGACATCGATGGTTCTGCGTTATTATATTTCCTTTGTTACAACAGTTCCTGATTGCACTTAAGGTCATTATGTGATGCCATTTCTAAAACTTCGATATTTGCTGCACCGAATCATTTTACTTGTCTGCAGTGCCATTATTTGTGGTTGCGTTGCGACACCACAGGTGCCAATTGAAAGCCTTTACTATTCAACCAAGGCGACTGGGCAGGCAGAAAATCTTCTGGTGCTTCTGCGTGGAATTGGCTCTAGTAACTCCATTTTTGCTGAAGAGGGAGTAATTGATGAGATCAGAAATCGTCATCTTCCTTTTGATATTGTGGCCCCTGATACCCATTTCGGCTACTTCAGGAGCCATACGCTGGAGGAACGACTGAAGACAGACATCATCGACCCTGCTCGGATCAAAGGCTATAAACAAATATGGTTGGCTGGATTTTCCCTGGGGGGACTAGGAAGTCTCTTTTACCTTCGCAGTCATCCTGACGACATCAACGGGGTTCTCCTGACAAGCCCCTTTTTAGGTTGGGACTCCATCATTCACGAAATCAAGGATGCTGGAGGAGTTTCCTCATGGGAGCAGACGACAACAGAAACAAATGACTGGTCACGCCTAATCTGGAGTTGGATAAAAGAATATGCGAAAACACCGGAAAGCTATTCGCCCATCTATCTTGGCTATGGAAAAAATGACTGGCTGTCCAATGAGGGGCCTCCCCTTTTAGCTACTATCATTCCGAAGGAAAGGGTTTTTTCAGCTTCTGGCAATCATACTATCGGCACCTTCAAGGTATTATTTAGCCAGCACCTGAACATGTTACAAGAGAAATTTCCCGCATCTCACTAAGTCTGAGATCTTCTCTCCCACCTTACCCCGCTAAAATCCGGTTACTCGAAGCACATTGGCCAGTAAACCACCGCAACAACGGCAACATATTGCTCGATACTGTGGACTGTTTTTGCTTGTAAGTGTGGCAGGTGGTGTAATAAAGTTCGACCTGCTTAATCTATTCAATTCATACAGACCCAAATATGGCAGAGGACATGAAGAAAAAGTTACATTTTTCCAAATCGCTATTATTCGACGCGCACCGGTTACTATTTGGCAGGTGCGATAACGTCGCTCAGGCGATTCAGGCATTTTCAACTGTCGAGCTTAAAGCGGTCCATAGAACAGCCGTGAAAGCTACCCACCCAGACCTGAACCATGCTCTCCATAACGAGTTGCTCAACGCAAACTTTCGAAAGGTTACCGAAGCGTATAACCTGCTAAATGATTTTTTGATGGCGCGCGACTCGGCACACGTGTCTGCCGAACATTTCAACGAACAGATAAGCAAGCATAAAAAGCCGCAATGGGCACCAAAGACGCACACGTATAGACCTTCTGCGACACGGATATACCGCGAACGCGAATCCGTCTACAAAAAGCCGAAAGAACAAAGTCACCGGTACTACGAGGGCTTGATGCCGACCATTGCATTGAAAACCGGCCTGTTTCTTTACTACAGAGGCATGATATCCTATGAGCAGATGATCGAGGCACTGGTCTGGCAGCGTAATATGCGTCCACCGATCGGTGAGCTTGCCGTGCAGTGGAAATGGATACACAAATCGTTCATTGATATTGTCCTGAAAGATGTCGCCCGCGGTGGTCAGTTTGGCGAACGAGCGGTTAGCATGGGACTGCTGAAGGAATCACAGGTCAAGGTCTTGCTGCGGCATCAGCTTTTCATGCAGAAGCCGGTCGGGCATTATTTTGTAACTAATAAAATAGTAACCAATGAGGAAATGAAGGAAAGCTTGCTGATAATGAGCATCCACAACAAGTTGTTTGCTGAAGAACGGCAGGCACGGGAGCAAAAAATGCTGGAGTTCACTGAGCGACAGCGCAAATAGTCACCGTATTTAGATCCGTCAACCTCAAATAATTCATCTATCGACATCGGAAATAGACTTATCTTCAATAGCTGTTGGCCAGACTCGACTGAGAGAAGTATATATACTGGAATAAACTCCTGATGCAGATTTGAAACGGCCGGTAATCCTGGAACCGGTATTGATTTTTTCCAGCATTTGTTTTGCTTTCTCCCGGTATAGTCCGGCTGCTTTTGTGTCCTGTTTATTTTCCAGGACCTTCACAAATTCCTGCAAAGCACCCTCCCCGTTCCCTTTGTTGAGGTACATGGCCCCAAGCTCAAAATTATGTAAAAAGTGTATTGAGCTCAATAGTGCGGCGGCGGCTCTTCCTGACTGGAATCGCGGGAGACGGATGGCGACAGGACCATAAACTGTTCCTTCAGCGCGGCAAAGTCACGCTTCAGCGTTTCGATGGCCAATGCCTGCTGACAGACAATTTCATTCAACTCCTGAATAGTGTGTTCCTGCTGCATAAAGTGCAGCTCCAATTCAACCAGCCGACGTTCCATACCAGATCTCCTTTTTATACAAATATGCGCTTCTCACCATATACAACTACCTAAATGCAGGCAAGATTTCCATTAAATTTATGTGTTTGTTGCTTGCACATCTCGGTGACTGTAGTATATTCAGACCTCTAATTAAAACATAAACTTTCAAACATAACTTTACACATCCAAACAGTGCGGCGCGACAGCCGTAACATAATGTAAAAACTAATTATTTTCAGGAGGCACCGTATGACACTATCATCGGCACGTACCGGGAGAAAAACCGGCATCGCTACCAAAATTCTTCTTGCAGCAACTCTGGCCCTTATTACTGGTCTTGTAATCGTCGGGGGGGCGGCTCTCTACCTTGAAAAACAGGCTTTGGTAGGACTGCAGAAGGAAAACAGCCTGACTTTTGTCAATGTCATGGGAGACGACATCAAAACCGCCATGATGGCAGATGACATGAAAAAAGTGGATGCCTACATCAAGGAGGTTATTGAACGTAAGCGGGCTGCGGCGTTCTCCATCTTCAATGAGAAGGGTGAAGAGCGCGGCAGCGGTGCGAAGGGTGACGCCCTTGTAGCCGAGGTTTTAAAAAGCAACAAACCGGCAAGTTCTGAGATGGTATCAAACGGGGTTCATTTTCTTGAGACCGTTTTGCCGCTCCCCAACGAAGAACGCTGTCAGGCATGTCATGACAAGGAAACAAAGATGCTGGGCGCACTCAAACTTAACACCAGCATCCAGCAGGGGTATGAAGCTAACAAGAAAGCCACCTTCTGGCTCCTTGTTTCAGGAGCTGTGGCACTTGCCGCCAGCTTCATCTGTCTGATGATGGTCCTGCGGGTAACCGTTACGAAGAAACTTAACGACTTTGTTGCCAAAGTGACCGATCTCGCCAGAGGCGAGGGAGACCTTACCAAGCAGATCATGGTCAAATCCAACGACGAATTCGGGCAGTTGGCAGATGAAATAAATTCGCTTGTGGATAAAATCCGGAGAATCATCTCCCAGATTGCCCAGACGAGCGAACAGGTTTCGTCGTCAGCAATCGAACTTCAGTCCAATGCGATTCAGATGGCTGCCGGTGCTGAAGAGGTCGCTGCTCAGGCCGAAACCGTTGCCACTGCTGGTGAGGAAATGTCGGCGACTTCCGGCGACATCGCCCAAAACTGCCAGATGGCTTCGGAAGGCTCACAACAGGCCAGTGCCGCAGCTGTTTCCGGAACAACAGTCGTAAATGAAACCATCGCAGTTATGAACAGTATAGCCGAGCGGGTCATGAGCTCTGCAAAAGCCGTTGAAAGCCTGGGAAGCCGATCTGACCAGATTGGAGAAATCGTCAGTACGATCGAAGATATCGCCGACCAGACCAATCTGCTGGCATTGAATGCGGCTATTGAGGCGGCACGGGCAGGTGAACAGGGCAGAGGTTTCGCCGTAGTTGCTGACGAAGTGCGGGCGCTGGCGGAACGTACTACACGCGCCACCAGGGAAATCGGCGGAATGATCAAGACGATCCAGCAGGAAACGAAAGGTGCGGTCGTCACAATGGAAGAAGGGGTACACGAAGTTGCCAAAGGGAGCGAGAAAGCGGCCGACTCCGGCAGGGCTCTCGAACAGATTCTCCAGCAGATAAACGACGTCAATTCACAAATCCATCAGGTAGCCACCGCTGCCGAGCAGCAGACCGCAACGACCTCTGAAATCAGCAACAATATGCAGCAGATCACCGAGGTCGTCGCAAAAACATCCCGGGGGGCCAAAGATTCCGCTGCTGCCGCCAACCAGCTCTCCGTTCTTGCTGACGATCTGCGCCGGATTGTAAGTCAGTTTAAAGTTGTATAAATTGCAGCGAATGTAGTCATCACCGTTTTCAAAAAAACTCACGGGTCGGTATCGATGAAAATTAAAACCAAGCTTATTCTCAACATGATTATCGGTGCCGTAGCACTCTGGTCGATCGTCATAACCAGCATCTTCGCCCTGACTTTTATTAAAAGCAAACTTTCCTACCTGACCCAAAAAAGCACCCCCTACCAGATCCGGACGGTAGAGCTCCAAAAGGAGCTGCAGGGGACCATTACCGACCTGGTTAAGGTTAATGCCGCACGCTCGGCTGAAGAGTACAAACAGTTCAGGGAAGAGGCAGACAAATCACTTGCCACGGTTAAAAATGCCCAGCAGGCATTGGAGGAGATGACCAGCAGTAAAATGGGCACATCCGAAGAACTTTCCTCGATTGCCGAAGAGCTTTTTACCGCTGCATCAGCCCGTATTACCACCGGCAAGGCAGCAACTGAAGCCAACAGCAGAATCGCCTTGCGAATGAAGGAATCGTCAGCCCGGCTGAAAGATCTGGACAAACGGATCCGTATCCTGCAAACGGGGCGCTCAAATTCCTTTGCCACAGCTATGAAGGACACCGGCGGCTACTCATCCCGCCTCCGCAGTGTCGAAGAATTGCGTAACCTGATCAAGGATTTGCAGTTGATCTTCATCACCGTCCAGAACGCCCAGAAAAGCACCGCCGTGCTAATCGCCAAGGGGAAAGTCAACTCGGTACTGGGCCGCGTTGCCAAAAATGACTACCATAACAGCAACGAGACCATCGCGCGGGATACCAGGCTGGTTTCCGACAATCTTGCCGAATTCATGAAGCTGCAGACAGCAGCGCTTTCTGCCAAGGACGATGACTCAAAAGCCAAAGCAGCGGATGCGGGTAAAGATCTGGCTGAAAAGCTGAACACACTGTATATGAACCTCGATCAGGACGCGACACTGGCAACAGAAAAGGTGGGCATCGAGACACAAAAGCAGGGAAACATTTACGGTCAGTCCAACGCCGCCAATTCGATCCTGTTGGACAATTCTGAACTGGTGGCATTGGGACTGATGGTGGAGGGGCAGACAAACCGCCTGTTCACACTGGAATCAACCGCCGAAATCGACAAGCTTGATCCGGAAATTCGTGGTCTTTTCACCAGAATCACTGACCGTGCAGCTGCGGTAGAAAAAGCATTGACCAAGCTGGGGGCCAGGGATGAACTTAAAATCCTCAAGGTGGTTGTGGCAACCCTGGGGGGCATACGCAACGATTTGTATGCCGCCGATGGAATCATACAGGCACTGAAAAAGCATCTGGTAGCCACTGATCAGGCGGTGAAGGCTGGCGACAAGCTGCGGACTGTTGTGCTCAAACAGGCTGAAAAGGGAAAAGAGAGTGTCAGTACTGCCAAAGGCGAGCAGGAAAAAGCGATCGGCACAGTCAATAAAATGGTCACCAGCAGCATCGTACTGTTGCTCTCTATCGGCTCTGTGGCGGCTATCATCGGCACCTTCTTCGGCGTATGGAGCTTCCGTTCGGTAATTCGACCACTCACGACCCTGGTCGGCGTGGCAGAGAGCGTTGCCGAAGGTAACCTCCATATTCGTGACATCCAGAAGAGCAGTGACGAATTTGGTCAGGTGCAGGACGCCATGGGCAAGATGGTGCATAATCTGCGTAACATGGTCGGGCGTATTACCGACACGACCGCCACCGTCGCCAGTAGTTCACAGGAGCTTGCCTCCACCGCCGGCGAGCTGGAACGGAATTCCCAGTCTCAGACCAACGGTATAGAAATGACGGTTACGGCGATGACCGAGATGGTACAGACTATTCAGGATGTTTCCGGCAACGCCATCAACACCTCCGATTCGGCCGGCCGTATGAAGCAGATCGCGCTGGAGGGTCAAAAGGCCCTGGTCGGCACATCGAAAGAGCTGTTCGCCTTCGCTGACATTGTCCGTCAATCAGCAGAAAAGACCGAAGCACTCGGGACAAAATCCGAAGCTATCAACGAAATTGTTGAAATGATCAAGGATATCGCCGACCAGACTAATCTGCTGGCACTAAATGCTTCAATTGAGGCGGCACGAGCCGGAGAAATGGGACGCGGCTTTGCGGTTGTAGCCGACAGCGTCCGTCAGCTGGCCCATCGCACCATTGAGTCATCCAGTGAAATCGGGCGAACTGTCAAGGATATGCACGATGAAGTTGATGCATCAGTGTTGATTATGCAGAAGGAGCGTCAGGCGATTGAGGGGATTATTCAGCACATCGATGGTACGCTTCAATCGATGGGAGATATTGTAAACCACGTTGAACAGGTTTTCGGCATGGTGCAGACCATCGCCACCGCGACCGAGGAACAGTCGGCCACCGCAGAAGATGTTAACCGGACCATGGTCGGTATTAATGATGTTACCCGTCAGTTGACCGTGTCTGTAGAGGAGATCAAGGAAACATCGGAAAACTTTGCCCGGCTTGCCGGCGACCTGCAGCAGATGGTTGGTTGGTTTAAACTTTAGAAGTGCCCATATCCTAAGGAGGTAGCATCCATGTTCAAGCGCATTTCCGTATTGTCAGCAGCAACCCTGGCCCTCTCCGTTTCACTGGCAACCGCTGCAGAAATTAAACTGGGCGGCGGCGGTGCATCCGTCGCTACCGTATTCAATCCTGTCAAGGCTCCATTTGAAAAAGCCACCGGCAACAATCTGATCATCCTGCAAAGCACCCCCAAGGACGGCCTCAAGCAACTCTGGAGCGGCCAGTTAGAAGTGGCTGTTACCGCTGTCGGCCTTGATGGCATGATTGCCGCTGCCGAGAAAGACGGTGTCAAGGTGGATAAGGCGGCGCTACAGATAGTGGAGATTGGCACGAATAAAACCGTCGTGCTGCTTCACCCGTCCAATCCGGTTGCCAGCCTGTCTAAAGATCAGATAAAGGGACTTTTCACCGGCAAGATAACCAACTGGAAAGACGTCGGCGGCAAAGATGCCCCGGTACTGGTTGTCTGGGGTAAAAACTCACCCGGCCAGAACTCATTGTTTACCAAGGTGATCCTTGATGGTGAGAAGATCGTTGCTGAAAACCTGGAGACGACTGACTACAAAGGTATCAAGGACACCGTAGCTACCAATCCGGAAGCAATCGGCATTGATCCTCTCGGCATGGTTGATGATTCGGTCAAGGGCATTAAACCTTCGCCGGAAGCAAACAGCCCGATCCTGCTGATTACCAAAGGGGCGCCGTCGGCGCCGGTTAAGCAACTGATTACCTTTATCAAGGCGGAAGGAAAGAAGTACATCAAAGAGTAGTCCGCATATCTAGAATAGCAGATCGAAAAAAGGCCGGGGGTACCCGGCCTTTTTTTGTACCGTACCATTTTATTCCAATTTCAAATCAAAGATGCCATCAAGGCGGCAAGGACTGAGGCAACGAAGGCATACAATCAGTATGCTGAGGAGCCGAAGACGAGCCAACGAAGGTGGGGCTTTGATCTGGAATTGGTATTATAATTCATCAGAGACATTTGATGCCTTGAAGTTTCTGTATAAAATAAGGTCATACACGATTTTCAGACCACCTGCGATGATGAACGGCCCGCCCAAAAAGACAGAAAACAGCGCGCCGGCAATCACCGGGGAGAGCGATGCACCGATCGAGCGGGCAATACCGGTAATCCCCGCTGCTGCAGAACGCTCATCCGGATCGACAACAGCCATGGTATACGCCTGACGTGTCGGCACATCCATCTGCGAAATACTGAAGCGGAGCAGCAGCATACCGATTGCCAGCGAGAAATCAGGCATGAGCGGGACAAGTATAAGAAGAATATTCGACGGTAAATGGGTAAACACCATCGTACGAATAAGGCCGATTTTTTTCGCGATCGGCACCGCAAGCAGCGCTGAAACCCCGGCAAGCAGGTTGGCTCCGAAGAATATGCTCCCGAGCGCTGCTTCGTCAGCACCGTAACGGACGTGAAACCAGTACGCCATAAAACTCTGCAACACAAAACCGCCCGCAAACGCATCCAGTGAAAAAAGCATTGAAAGCCTGAAAATTACGTGACGAGACTTGTGCAGCCCGATACGACTCTGGGGTGCCGCAAAAGCGGCTCTCGGAGCGACTTCACACTCACTCGAAAGACCGGTAAATACGAGAGCAAGAATTCCACCGATTATTGCATAGCCGCATAAAATAACCCTATAGGAGTCCAGCGGACTCATTCCCCGTCCCTGCAGCAGCGTGGCCAGAAAACCGCCGACAAGTGCGCCAAACGCTGTAGATAAGGACCCGATCAGGTTGTACCAGGCAAAAACGCCCGTTCGCTGTTCCTTTGAAACAAGCTGGGAAAGCATTGCCTGCTCGACGGGGAGAAACGGGCCGATCTCATTGCCGCTCGGGCTGATCACTCCAATGATTGCGGCTAAAACAAGAAGCAGCGGATTATGTGTCAGTATGAAAACTACTCCGGCGGCCATCATGAGGATAGCGCCGATGATTAATGTTTTTTTGCGACCGAAGCGATCGGCAGAGGTCGTGAGGAGAAGAGAGATTCCCGCGTCACCGACAAGCGTCAGTGAGAACAGCAACCCCATAAAAAAATCATCGAAGCCGGATTTTATCAAATAAAGCGCAAGAACGACAGACAGAAACCCATACCCGAAAAGCCTGAGAGTTCGTGCAGTAAAAAGCAACATAATGTTTCGATCCACATTGAACATCAATACCTGCCCATTCCGAGCAACAAAATCTACCTGCGGCGTTTCTCAACAATTTCAGTTGGTGTCATCACACATTATTTCAGCGACTTTTTTTCTAAATCCTTCCATTGAGAAAGGCTTCGAAATATAATTTGCCTCTTCCTCCAAATGGCCGCCATGAGCAGTTATCACCCCGGCATAGCCTGACATGAACAAAACCTTGAGCCCCGGTCTGTGCTCAATGATCCGATCATACAGTTCAGGACCATTCATCTGGGGCATGACCACGTCAGATATCAGCAGATCAATGTTCTCGCTGCACGACCGAACAAATTCAAGGGCGTTAACCGGCTGATCTTTAGTAATGACGCGATGTCCGGCATCTTCAAGAATTTCCCGGACCATAGAAAGTACCATTTGATTATCCTCTACAACAAGGATAGTACCCACGGGTATTACTGACTCCTCTAACGCAGTATTTTTTTCCTGATTACTCTCCTCTTCGGTTTTTTCAGGAAAGAATAGCGTAAATGTTGTTCCCGTATTCTTTTGACTTTTGACATCAATACTTCCTTCCAGCTGTTTGACAACTCCAAAGATTGTTGACAGCCCCAAACCAGTACCGTGACCGACAGGTTTGGTGGTAAAAAACGGGTCAAAAACAAAAGGCAAAGTGGCATCATCAATACCGCTGCCCGTGTCACTGAAGGCGATCATGACATAACGTCCCGGCTTTGTACCCGGATGATTCATGCAATATTCATTGTCAAAAGTCAGATGACCCGTTTCAATGAAAATCGTACCAATTTCGTTGATCGCATCCTGGGCGTTGACAGCCAGGTTAAGAAGTATCTGTTCAATTTGGGATCTGTCGGCAAGAAAGCGACACGGCTCCGGACACAAGTGAAGTTGAATTTCTATGTTTTCCCTGATGGTTCGCTGCAGTATGAGAATAAAAGATGAAATAATTCCATTCAGGTCAAGCTGCTCGACATTGAATGTCTGCTTTCTGCTGAAACTGAGCAGACGGCTGACAAGAGCTTTAGCGTTTTCAGCAGCCTTCAAAATTGTTGAGGAGTAGCCTGCCGTCTTTTCGTCCGAAGCATGCCTCGTATTAATCATTTCAGCATACCCATAGATGGGAACCAGCATGTTATTAAAGTCATGCGCTATTCCACCGGCAAGCAGCCCGATGCTTTCAAGTTTTTGCTGTTGCGAAGCCTGTCGTTCCAGCATTCTCTGCTCAGTAACATCGGAGCTTACCCCTCGATATCCAATCAATTCTCCCTGCGGGTTGAGTATCGGCACGCCGTTTGTCAGCAGACATACACGCCGGCCGTTTTTAGCTATTTCCCAGTTTTCCAGATTTTTAACAGGTGTCTTGTCGCGGGCATGGGCTTTGAATACCTTCCCTACCCTTTCAAGATCATGTGGATCAATGTACTGATAAACAGACGTACCGACTATCTCGTCGGGAGTGTATCCAAGGAGCTGTTCTGATGAATCAGAAGCAAAGGTAAAATGACCATGTGCATCCATTTCCCAGATCAAGTCTGCCAGGCTTTCCGTAATTCCTCGAAAACGATCTTCACTCTCGATAAGTGCTTCCCTGGAGTTCTTGAGTTCAGTGATATCCCTCGTAATTGCAAGAGCAGCTGCGATAGTGCCGTCATCATTACTGAACGGAACAGCAATCGAACTCATCCACAGCCTGCGTCCCTTGAGTCCAACAATTTCAAATTCCATACTGCCTGGAATGCCTTGAATCACCTTCCTGGTAAATGCAATAAATGCTTCCCTGTATGGCTCGCAAATCAGCTGAGATACACAGTGCCCCTTGACCTGCTCGAATGACTCTGCATCTATCATCTCCAGGCCCGCCCGGTTCATAAGCAAAAGATTACAGTCAAAATCGAGCAGTTTAACGCATTCGGGCTCTGATTCAATAATCATGTTAAGAAACTGTTCCGCCTTTTGGAGTGCAACCACCGCCTGCTGCCGTTCAGCAGCCTCCTCTTCCAACATGGCCGCCTGCTCTTCAAGCTGTTCTTGTGTAAGCTGCCTTTCCGTAATTTCCTCTTCAAGCCTGAGGGCCTGCTCTTCGAGCTGTTCCTGTATCTGTTGTCTTTCAAAGACCTCTGACTCAAGTCTACTTGTGCGTTCACGCAGTTCAAGCTCCAATTTATTCCGTTCCGTTACGTCATTTATCAGAGCAAAATAGGCAACAACGTTGCCATCACTGTCAATCTGCGGAACAAAATCAATTGACTGTGTTATTTTCCTGTCAAGAAAGCCTATGTGCCGGACATAGTTTCCGACCTTTCCGTTAAGAACACCCTGAATATACGGCCTGGAGAGTTCATAAGTATCATTTCCGATTATATCCAGAACGGATTTGCCGACAATCTGCTCTCTTGGCAGCTGAATCCAGTCCGCATACGCCTTGTTGACATATATGTATCGTTCATCCCTGTTGACATGCGCAATCAATGAAGGAATACCGTCAGCGACAATGGAGTACCTTTCAGAGAGATCCAGTGCCGTTGCCTTTTCTTCCAGAATTTTCACCTCTTGCTGGTATCTTCTTCTTGATGATGTGGCGACGCCGGCAGAACCCACAACCCACAACAACGCGAAACCGCCAAAAAGAGGTTTTGTCTTTTCAGCCTCGTTAGCAAGGTATCCGCTTAAGGGAATCGCTATACTCATTCCTCCGCGAACATCACCAACCCTGTACCCCTGCACAGCGTGGCACAGGAGACAGCTTTCCTCCGTCATAAAGGCGGCCATGTACTGGAGATACGGCTTGTTATTAATCGTCATCGCTTGAGAGCGTTCTTTGATATCCTTTTTATCAAAGAGCTGAAGCGTTTCCACTTCCCAGACATTGGGTGTGTTTGAAGGATTAAGCGGCTTGAGGCTCACAAGTCTATTGATAATCGGGTCTTTTGATTCTTTCTGAATAGCCTCGAATACCATTCTCGTCATGTAGGCAGGATTCACAAGTGTCAGATATTTCCCGGAATCAGTCAGTACGTCACGATCAGGAACAGCAAGATACGGATTAGGGGCTACTTTATCAACCGCAGCATAGACACCGCCTATCCTGGACCCCCATTTCCTGTAGTGCAGATTAAGTCCGTGATAATCTTTGGCCTCTCTCGTTGCCTCCATGATAGTGTCATCATGATATTCATCAAGAATTAACGTTAGAAAGACGGCAAGGATGCACGTCCAGACAACTATCAGACCGAGTCCATATTTTCTGAATATTTCTTTTAAAAGTGAAGCAGTCATGAACAACTCCCCTCGTGACGCGCTCTTAAATTTTTCTGCATACAGCAGTAACTTAATAAATGCGGCATTACAGTACATTTTGTATGCATAGTTTTATAGCACCAAATTGCTAAAATACAAGGAGCCGTCAGATATTTAATGGCTGGCATGAGAGGGTGGAATTTAAGTGATTATTTCACGATTGGTTTCAGTCATTTCTTCTCCCCACAACTACGCTAAATCTGGTAATCATCCACAAATACTCTTACCTGACGCGGCCGCACATAAACCTTCTCCCCCTGTTGCAGACCAAGATTTTGATACACATCCCTGGTTAACTCCGCTTCGACAAATTCACCACTGCCATCGATAGACAAGGTAATCCGTACTGATGGACCAAGTTTCTGGATATGTTTAATCTCACTCTTGAGCGCTGTTGAATCCAGGGGAGTTCGTTCGATTTCAATATCGTGGGAACGAACGTAGGCCACGGCAGGGGATTCTTCCGAACCGGCATAGCCGGGTGAGGAAACCTGCAGTCCGCCCAACTCGGCCTGCCCCTGTGACATTCTGCCGTGAAACAAGTTAACATTTCCGAGGAAGTTGAGCACGAACGGGTTCGCCGGGTGTTCATAGACCTGGTCAGGGGTGCCGGACTGTTCAATTTTACCTTTGTTCATTACAACAATACGGTCGGCAACTTCCAGAGCTTCTTCCTGATCGTGGGTAACAAAGACACTCGTGACATGGATTTCGTCGTGCAGTTTGCGCAGCCAGCGGCGCAGTTCAGCACGCACCTGGGCATCCAGTGCACCAAAGGGCTCATCAAGGAGTAGTACCTGCGGTTCTACTGCCAAGGCACGAGCCAGGGCAATTCGCTGACGCTGCCCACCAGAGAGCTGGGCCGGGTAGCGATTGGCCATCCCTTCCAACTGTACAAGTCTGAGTAGTTCCGTAACCTTGTCTTTAATATCTCCCTTGGAAGGTCGGGTACTCTTCGGACGAACATTGAGGCCAAAAGCAACATTGTCAAAAACGGTCATATGCTTAAAAAGAGCATAATGTTGAAAGACAAAACCGACTCTCCGTTCGCGTACGTGACTGAGTGTGGTGTCTTCGCCGTTGAACAGAATCCTCCCGTTGTCAGGAGTTTCCAGCCCGGCGATGATCCGCAACAGGGTGGTCTTGCCGGAACCGGATGGTCCCAGAAGGGCAACAAGTTCTCCGGAAGGGATAGAGAGGCTAACGTTACCAAGGGCGGTGAACGTGCCGAACTGTTTGCTGATGTTTTCTATTTCGATGCTCATAGTTTCGGTTCCTGTCGGTTAGTTGTTTTCCAACTGCTGCCGGACGTTCCATTCAGCAATAGTTTTTACCATCAGTGTTATAAGCGCCAAGAAAGCCAGCAGCGAGGCCACGGCAAAAGCAGCGGTATAGTTGTATTCGTTGTAGAGTATCTCGACATGAAGCGGTACGGTGTTGGTCATGCCTCGAATATGACCGGAGACGACTGATACGGCACCAAATTCTCCCATAGCTCGGGCGTTACAGAGGATCACGCCGTAAATAATGCCCCATTTGATGTTAGGAAGTGTTACCCGAAAAAAAGTTTGTAGACCGGTAGCGCCAAGGACCAGAGCGGCTTCTTCCTCTTCCTTGCCTTGTGCTTCCATCAACGGGATCAACTCTCTCGCTACAAAGGGAAAGGTTACAAAGATGGTTGCCAGAATTATTCCCGGAACAGCAAAGACAATCTTTATGTCGTGATCCTGCAACCATGGACCGATCCACCCTTGCAGGCCAAAAATAAGTACATAAATCAAACCGGAGATAACGGGTGATACAGAGAACGGCAAATCAATCAACGTAATAAGCAGATTTTTACCCGGAAAGGTAAATTTGGCTATAGCCCAGGCAGCGATCACGCCGAAGAAGAGATTGAGTGGCACGGTAACTGCGGCGGTTGTCAGGGTCAGTTTAATGGATGACAGGGTATCCGGCTCCTTGAGTGCCTCCAAATACACTGAAAGTCCCTTCTCGAATGCCTGACTGAATACGGCGGCCAGTGGCAGTAAAAGGAACAGTGCGAGGAAGACCAGGGCTATTGTGATAAGCAGCCAACGCACGATAGCCGGCTCGGTCTGTGCCCGGTCTTGTGTTCTTGATGTAGATGATAGCGGTGCTGACATGGTTACTCCCCCCTT
>JAYTVV010000049.1:0-5499 GCA_043743795.1 Geobacteraceae bacterium | reverse complement strand
GCAGAGCACGGTTTAACTCAAATGGCATCAGATAAAACAAGCATGAAAAGCCTCTCGAATTGGCCATGGATTAATGCCATCTTGAAGGCTTAATGGAATAAATCAGCTTTGATTGCCGTCTCGCTGCTGCTTTCTGCCAGCTTGAGTTGTGCTGCTGAACCCACTGCCCCGGCGATAGATTTGAAAGGTGCAGTAACGTCTACCAAAGACAGCGTAAAAGCTGACGCAAAAGCTGATGCTGCGCTGCTCAAGCAGAAAGCGAAAGGCAAAGCAGCTGATGCAAAAGCTGCCGTTAAGGCAAAGCTTGTTGATATCAACACTGCTACTGCTGCTGAACTGAAGGCTATTCCGGGAATCGGTGACGCTTTATCCGAAAAAATTATTGCCGGCCGACCATACGCTAATAAAACACAGCTAAAATCAAGAAATATTCTGCCGACGAATGTCTATGAGCAGGTTAAAGATCTGGTAATCGCAAAACTCATAAAATAATAATACGGCGTCTTGTCTCATATACACACGGGGCATCCAGTTTTGGAGCCCCGTTTTTTTGCGCTCAATTCCATGTAAATCTTGACTCTACGCCGGCATACCTGCTATTTGTTTGCTCCACACAGGCAAGGAGCTGTAATGAAACCACTTTTTTTGAATCCACCAACTTTTGAAGATTTTGACGGGGGGGCTGGCGCCCGCTATCAGGCCTCTCGTGAAGTGACCTCCTTCTGGTATCCTACCTGGCTCTGTTTTCCCGCCGGTATGATTGAGGGGAGCCGCGTTGTCGATGCACCGGTACAAAAGTTTGACCTGGAACAGTGCCTCACCATCGCCCAGGAATTCGATATGGTGGTGATGTATACCTCCACACCGACGCTGCAGATCGATATTGAAACCGCACGGCGCATCAAGGCGGTTAAGCCGGGAATCGTCACGGTGCTGGCCGGTCCGCATGTTTCGGTCCTGCCGGATGAATCGCTTCGAGCCGGGGGGGGAACTATCGATATTGTCTGCCGCGGTGAGTTTGACTACTCCACGAAGGAACTCTGTGAAGGGCGCCAGTGGAGTCGCGTGGATGGTATCAGTTTTTTCAAAGATGGGAAAATTATCCATACTCCTGACCGTCCTCCCATAACCGACCTGGATGCATTGCCGTTTGTCGCTCCGATCTATAAACGTGATCTGCCTATTACGGAATACGTTATCCCTCACTTTAAAAACCCATACGTTTCAATATATTCCAGTCGCGGCTGCCCGTCCCGCTGTATCTACTGTCTGTGGCCGCAGACCTTTTCCGGCCGTACCATGCGGGTCCGGTCCCCCCGGAATGTGTACGAAGAGATCAAATGGATTGTGGACAATATTCCCGAGATGCGTGAACTCTCGTTCGACGATGACACCTTTACTGCTGACCGGAAACATGCCCGCGACATTGCGGGATTAATCAAGCCGCTTGGCATCTCCTGGACGATTAACGCCCGTGCCAATACCGATTATGAAACGCTGAAAACCCTCCGTGAAGCTGGCTTACGCCATGTCGTCGTCGGTTTTGAAAGCGGTAATGACCAAATTTTGAAGAATATCAAAAAGGGCGTTACGGTTGCCCAGGCACTGCAGTTTGCCAAAGACTGCAAAAAACTGGGGCTCTCCATTCATGGCGCATTTATCATGGGTCTGCCGGGAGAGAGTAAAGATACGGTTCGGGAAACAATAGAGTTTGCCAAGAAGATGGATCTTAACTCCATACAGGCTTCCCTGGCATCGCCTTATCCGGGTACCGAGTTTTATGACCTGTGTAAACAGCAGGGGTGGATCTCGTCTGACGATCTTCTCGATGACAGCGGCCACCAGAAGTGCATCATCAATTATCCGGATTACACCAACACGGAAATATTTGACTCGGTTGAAGAGTTCTACAATAAATTCTATTTTCGTCCAAAGTACATCGCCCGCAGCATCGGTCGGATGTTGATCGATGGTGACGAACGGCGAAAACTGCTGAAGGAAGGGAAACAATATCTGGAGTATATGCGGAAGCGGAAAAGTTCCGGTACGAATTGTCAATGAAACAGCTGATCATCACCGCTGACGATTTTGGCTTTTCCGGTGGCGTCAACCGGGCGGTTGAACAGGCATGGAGGAACGGACTTCTGACCTGCGCTTCTCTCATGTCGGGAGGAAATGCATTTGACGAGGCTGTTGCCATTTCGCAGCGTAACCCCGGCCTCCAGGTCGGTTTGCACCTGACGTTGGTGCAGGGACGCGCTGTGCTGCCGCCGGCAGAACTGCCGGACCTGGTTGATTGTAACGGTAATTTTACCGATAACCCCGTAGCTGCCGGCTTCCGCTATTTTTTCGATCGGGGGCTCTACTGCCAGCTGAAACGGGAAATCGAAGCTCAGATCGTCAAAGTGCGTGATGCCGGTATCCCGCTGACGCATATTGATGGTCATCTGAACATACACCTGCATCCAACGGTATTGAGAATTCTGGTTGAATTGATGCCGCGCTACGGAATTACCAGTTTTCGCCTGGCGCAGGAACGTCTTTCTCATAATCTGAGCTGCGATCGTGAGAGGAAACTCGGAAAAACGCTCGAAAGTCTGATTTTCCGTTTTTTAACCGATCATGCCCGACCGGAGCTTGACCGACTGGGGATTCAATACGCTGCCGAGGTCAAAGGCGTGCTGAATTCGGGGCGGATGACAGAAGCATACATTCTCAGGATTCTTGACGGGTTGAACGAGGGGCTGACAGAGCTGTATTTTCACCCCGGAATTCTGCCGGATGCCGAAATCAGCTGCCGTATGCCCGATTATCGCCATCAGGAAGAGCTGGCTGCCATCACAAGCCCGATTGTACGGGAGCGGTTGAAAGAGTTGCAGATACGGGTGCAAAACTACCGTGGAGATGTAACATGTTGAAGACAATAGTCGTTATGATGGCCGCAATAACGGCCGGAGCGATCGGTGATATTTTTCTTACACAGGGGATGAAGAGCGCGGGCGATATCTCGGTCATGGGGCTTCGGCGGATCATTGACACCGTGGTGCAGTCATTGAGTAATTGGCGCCTGATTCTTGGCACAGCCCTGCAGGCGGTCTACTTTGGTCTCTGGCTGGCAGTCCTGTCGTGGGAAGATCTTTCGGTCGCGTTACCTCTTCAGGCACTCAGCTATCTGATCGTGGCTTTTCTGGCGCAGTGGTATCTTGGTGAAAATGTCGGCGGCATGCGCTGGGCGGGGATCTGTCTGATCTGCGTCGGCGTTGCCCTGGTGACAAGGAGCAGTGTACATTAAGTTTTTAGGGTTAGGGGGGTGGCATGTTGAATATACGTAAAATTGCCTTTATCGGCGGCGGTAACATGGCAGAAGCGATCATGCGAGGTCTGCTCCGCGAGGATGTGGGGGTCGGAATCTGTGTGGCAGAAATAAACCCCAGGCGGCGGGATGAACTGTCAGCACATTTTCCGCATGTGCGGGTCGTTGCTGATGCGGCAGAAGCGGCACAGTGGGGCGAAGTCATTGTTCTGGCGATCAAGCCGCAGCAAGCCGAGGGTGCTCTTGATTTGATTGAGCCGTTCATTACTCCTCAAAACCTGGTGATTTCAATCATGGCCGGTATACCAACCTCAAAGATCGAAGCCAATCTGGTTCCCGGCTGCAGAATCATTCGTGCAATGCCCAATACAGCGGCGCTGATTGGTGCCGGTGCAACAGCCGTCTGTCCCGGCCGCAAAACCACTTCCGACGATCTGGATCTTGCCCGTCAGATCTTTGCCCTGATTGGAATCGCAGTGGTTGTAGAAGAGAAGCTGATGGATGCAGTCACGGGTCTTTCCGGCAGCGGTCCGGCGTATGTATTTACATTCATAGAAGCGTTGTCAGATGCAGGTGTTAAAAACGGCCTGCCCCGCGATATTGCTGCCCAGTTGGCTGCTCAAACGGTGCTTGGTGCGGCCCGGATGGTTGTCGAAACCGGTGAGCATCCTACTTTGCTGAAAGAAAAGGTAACATCGCCGGGCGGCACGACCATTGCTGCACTGCACGCCCTTGAAAATGGAAGCTTTCGCGGTGTTGTCATGAATGCTGTCGAGGCGGCCTGCCTCAAATCGAAGGAGCTGGCGGGAAAATAATATGCTGGTATAATTTGGTATACTCGCATGGATGTGAACCACATCCACGGCACACCGGGAGGGTAACATGTTTGAATCCGCCGAACTGGGTCACAAGATCAGCAAAGAGATCTGGAAAAAGGAAATATCCGGATTGCGCGAAGGGTTGCTGGATGCCCAGCTTGACCTGGCCCAGTCTAAAAAATTTCCGGTGATTATCCTGGTGGCCGGTGTCGATTGTGCCGGCAAGGGTGAAACGGTAAATCTTCTCAACGAATGGATGGACCCCCGTCATATTGAAACGCACGCAGTGCGTGACCTGACCGATGAAGAACTGGAGCGGCCCCAGATGTGGCGTTACTGGCGGGTGCTCCCGCCGCACGGCAAAGTCGGCGTGTTTATCGGCACCTGGTATTCGGCGCCCCTGGTGGAAAATGTTTACGGAACCATCAAGAATGCCGAGCTTGATCAACGACTGGAGCGGATCATTCGCTTTGAAAAGATGCTGTGCGACGAGGGAGCGCTGGTTCTCAAATTCTGGCTGCATCTGTCAAAAGATGAACAGAAAAAACGCCTTAAACTGCTGGAGAAGGATCCTACCACCCGTTGGCGCGTTACCGATACCGACTGGGATCATTACAAACAGTACGATAAATTCCGCAAAGTGTCCGAACGGATGCTTCGCTCAACCAGCACCGCTGAATCTCCCTGGACGATCGTCGAAGGCACCGATCCGCGTTATCGCTACCTGACCATCGGCAAGGCGATCCTCACCGCCATGCGTCAGCGTCTTGATGCACCGGACCCGCTGCGTCACAGTGAACCCATTCCTCCCATACTGCCAACTATCGATAATCTACTGATCCTGCAAACGCTGGATATGTCAAAAAAACTGAAAAAAGCCGAGTTCGAACGTGAACTGGAAAAATATCAGGGAAAACTCAACCTGTTGACCCGCCATGCCGATTTTAAAAAACTGTCAGTAGTGGTGGCCTTTGAAGGGAACGATGCTGCGGGAAAGGGTGGCAGTATACGTCGCATTATCCAGGCGCTGGATGCCCGCCAATACCGGGTTATCCCGGTCGCCGCCCCGACCGAAGAAGAACGTGCCCAGCCCTATCTGTGGCGCTTTTGGCGCAACATTCCCCGAAAAAGCCGTTTTGCCATCTTTGACCGTACCTGGTACGGGCGCGTTCTGGTGGAGCGGGTTGAGGAGTACTGCGAACGGAAGGATTGGATGCGTGCCTATGGTGAAATCAACGATTTTGAAGAACAGATGGTGCGAAACAAAACCGTCGTCGTTAAATTCTGGCTCTCCATCACGAAGGAGGAACAGCTCCGTCGTTTCAAGGAGCGGGAGAAGATCGGCTTTAAACGCTACAAAATCACCGA
>JAYTVV010000048.1:0-4785 GCA_043743795.1 Geobacteraceae bacterium | reverse complement strand
CTGACAAATTTCCCGCCAATGTTGTCACTATCATATTCGGGCAGCAAATGACGCCGGTTGGAGGTAACATAGATGAGGACGTTTTCCGGCGCCGAGTAGACGGAGCCATCCAGAGCGCTTTTAAGCATCTTGTAGCTCAACTCACCGACCTCGAAGGTCAGGTCGTCACATAACAGTATGAAACGGTAGGGTTGGTTCTCCACGGCGGTAAAGATTTCGGACAGGTAAATCAGGTCTTCCTTTTCAACCTGGATGAAACGCAGCCCCTTAGGGGCAAACTCATTGAGCAGAGCCTTGACCAGCGACGACTTGCCGGAACCGCGCGACCCCCACAACAGGGCGTTGTTGGCCGGCAAACCGGCCAAAAACTGGCGGGTATTACTGACCATGATTTCCTTCTGCTCCTCGACGCCCAGCAGTTCGTTCAGGGTTGTGGTATCTGTCACCCTGACCGGCTCAAGATACCCGGAAAACGAATGACGGCGCCAGTTGGCAGCGGGGCAATGTGCCCAATCAATCGGGGCAACAGCTTTGGGAAGCAACATTTCGACGGAACTGAGTACTCTTTCAAGTTGGGCAACTATTTCGGGTTTTAAATTGAACATTGTTTCTCTTTCTCTTTTAAGTAGTGTGCTTCAGAACGTGGTGGCACAGGAGAGTTAGTCCGCTTCCACCACCACGCTGATCATAAACCATTCGTCGCTGGAATCGAAAAGTAGCGTGAGGGTATTTGTCTGCGAACCCGATGAAATCACATATTCTTTGCCGGTAACAACCGAAGGGGTTGAAAGCCTGACCTCGTGACCATCTTTGGAGAGATGGTGTTTAAACGATCCTGCAATCATATTGGCAATCTCGCCCAGAGCATCATTGACATCTTCATTCAATTCATCGACTTCCATACCGATCATACTCGAGGTAAATGAAAGCGCCAATTTCTGTGGCACATGCAGGCTGACCAGGCCGTTGAACAGCCCCGCAAAACCGACCATTGCCGTAATGCAATCGTTGAAATGAGTCTTGGGATCCACCTGCAGAGGCAGATGCAGCAGATCCTCGACTCCCACCATGGTGGTGAAAACATCCTGAACATCCTTGTAAAACTGTTCAACGAGTGACTGTTCGGCAATCCCCAAGTGGTCGTACATAAACGCTGGCAATGACATTTACAGCCTCCTTAGCGGGCAATCATTCTATCTCGATCATTGAGCTTCTCATCCCCCTTGGCTTTGACGATTGATTGGAGGTCAACCAGAATACCGCTGTACACACCTTCCCGGGCCAGGTCCTCCGCCTTAAGAAAACTCGCGCACGGGATCCCTTCGGCATTGTTTCGCCGTAAGTTATCAGTAAGAGCCTGACGTGTGTCGGTAGCATAGGAGACAACAAGTATCGGATGCCTGAACACCGTATGGATCATGCAAACGTCCCTAACCCTGGCAAACGGGATACTGATGTAGCACTCATTTCCTGTTTTTCATTCTGGCCTGCAACAGATCACCCAACGTCCCCAACCCTTTGGGGGCCTCGGCCGCCTGGCGACGAAATTCTGCTAGCGTGGTTTCCTCCTCTTCGGCAGCACGGGCAATACCCGCCAAAGCTAGTGAAATGCGACGTTCAGCGCGGTTAACACTCTCGACCTTAACTTCGACCGCCTCACCTTCCTGTACGACCTCACGCGGATTATTGATGCGCTTACCGGCGCCCAGCTTGGAAATATGGATCAACCCGTCGACACCATCACCAAGGGTAACGAAGGCACCAAAGGGGGCCAGTCGCGACACCGTACCGGTATGAAACGACCCTTCCGGGAACCTGTCCAGTACTAGATCCCACGGGTCTGTCAGCGTATCCTTGAGGCTAAGGGAAATACGTTCCTTTTCACGATCGATGACCTTAATTACTACTTGCAACTGCTGGCCGACGCTCAGAACCTCGCGAACGTCGTTTACCCTAGCCCAGCCAATCTCGGAGATGGGGAGCAGCCCCTCCAGGCCACCAATATCAACAAAGGCCCCAAAATCCTGTAAAGAGGTAACCGTACCGGCAACTGTCATGCCCACCGTTATTCCAGCTTGGGCCTCCTCCCGGAGTCTCCGCTGTTCTTCTTCGAGTAAAGCCCGGCGCGAAACGACGATATTACGCCCATTTTCAGTATAGTCCGTGATGCGGAACGCCAGACGGGTTCCAATGAGTGACTCCGGGTTGTCCACACGGCGCAACGCGACCTGTGAGAAGGGGCAGAAGGCCCGGGCAGTTCCACCCAGCTTAACTTCGTAGCCACCCTTGATTTCTTTCTCCACCAGCCCTTCCACCGGGACCCCCGACCGCCAGGCATCTTCCAGTTGCGCGTTGCCGGAGGAAGAACTCCCGCCCGCCCCGCCGCCAAGCCGTGTTGTAAAGCGCATTTCACCGTGACTCGATGACAGGAAATAGGCGTTGATATTTTCGCCCTCTTTAACGGTGACGTTACCATCCAGGTCAAGAAACTCTTTACGATCAACGACCCCTTCCCCCTTCTGGCCGGTATCGATAAAAATCCACTCAGCACTGACCTTCAGTACCCGTGCAGTCAACTTTTGCCCTGGCTCCAGCCAGCGACTCTGCTTCGCGCTCTGTTCAAACAACTCGGCAAAACTCTCGCCGTCACACTCTTCTTCGATTGATTTTTGCAGATCATCACTATCTGTCATTGGCTCTTCCCATTTCCATAAAATGTTATTCTGTGGAGCGTACGTTAATAATTATACACCGATGTGTCAAGCGCTCTAATGCTCCATAAACAGAATCGCCCCGTTGGCAACTGCCGGCGAGGCGATATAATTGTTTTGTTCGTCCTATGTGATACCCGGCTATTCCAGGGATTTCCTACATGGCCGCTCTAGCGCAACTTCAGCAGTTTCAGTATTTTACCTGCTGCAACATTAAGGGCATGGTCTCGATGGAAGCCTCCAAAAACAGGCTGTTTACGCACACCGAGACGTTTTAATTCGTGAATAATTCTGGAGTCTTTTCTGACCCTGAGACCGGTTTTAAATACCTTCATGGCATGTTCTTTCTTGCCAGCCAGCAAGTAAATACGTCCCAAATTCAGATAATGCTCACATTCATGTGGGCTAAGTGTCAGTGCTTTTTCGCACAGGGCAATACCTTCTTTGATCTGCCCTGAATCCTTGGCAATCGAATATCCCATAAGAGAAAGCATCTCAGGGCTATCAGTCGATTCATGGCTGTGATTTTTCATGGTTGCAACCCGTTTTAATAAAATTTAATAACCTTACTAACTGGTTATGCGATAACACCATTTGGAATGTACCACACTTCACCCTCTCTAACAACCGGCAAAATTTATTGCCGGCCACAAAAAAAGCCCCCCGATGGCCAGACGCAATCGGGGGGCCCATAAACAACTTACTGAAGGGTTACAATCCTAACTGCTTAAAGAAATCATTGCCCTTGTCATCCACGAGGATAAAGGCCGGGAAATTTTCCACCTCAATCTTCCAGACCGCTTCCATCCCCAACTCGGGGAAGTCGATACACTCGACCTTCTTGATGTTTTCTTCCGCCAGAACTGCAGCCGGGCCGCCAATGGAGCCGAGATAAAAGCCGCCGTATTTCTTGCAGGCATCCGTCACCTGCTGACTACGGTTGCCCTTGGCGATCATGATCAGAGAGCCACCCTTTGACTGTAGTTCATCCACGTAGCTGTCCATGCGACCGGCCGTCGTGGGTCCGAAGGAGCCGGAGGCCTTGCCTTTGGGAGTCTTGGCCGGTCCGGCGTAGTAGATGGGGTGATTGAGCAGGTACTCCGGCAACGCTGTGCCGCTATCCATGATCTCTTTAAACTTGGCATGGGCGATATCACGTCCGACCACGATAGTACCAGTCAGGAGTAACGGAGTCGAAACCGGGTGCTTGGTCAACTCGGCCAGCATCTCCTTCATCGGCATATTAAGGTTGATTTTGACGCCATGTTCATGCTTGCCGCGATACTGAGCAGGGATCAGACGGCCAGGGTTGCGGTCCATCTCCTCGACAAACAGACCGTCCCGGGTAATCTTGGCCTTGATGTTACGGTCAGCCGAGCAGGAGACCGCCATACCAACCGGACAGGAGGCCCCGTGGCGAGGCAGGCGGATAACACGCACGTCATGGGCAAAGTACTTGCCACCGAACTGGGCACCGATACCGAGTTTCTGGGCGGCTTCAAGAAGCTTGTCCTCAAGCTCGACATCGCGGAAGGCCTGACCGTGCTCGTTGCCCTGCGTCGGGAGTCCATCCAGCTCCTTGGCGGTAGCCAGTTTAACGGTTTTCATGCACTGGTCGGCACTGGTGCCGCCGATCACGAAGGCAATATGGTACGGCGGGCAGGCGGCGGTACCCAGATACTTCATCTTTTCCACGAGGAATTTATAGAGCTTGTCCGGGGTCAGCAACGCCTTGGTTTCCTGATAGAGCATGGTTTTGTTGGCGGAACCGCCACCCTTGGCCATGAAGACAAATTTGTAATAATCGCCGTCGGTGGCCAGAATATCGATCTGGGCTGGCAGATTGGTGCCGGTGTTGATTTCTTCGTACATATCCAGCGCAACGGTTTGGGAGTAGCGCAGGTTTTCCTCGGTGTAGGTTTTGTAGATCCCCTTAGAGAGCCACTCCTCATCCTTGATACCAGTCCAAACCTGCTGCCCTTTTTTGGCAGCCACGGTAGCGGTGCCGGTATCCTGACAGACCGGGAGATCGAACTGGGCAGCGATTTCAGCGTTACGCAAAAAAGCCAGGGCG
>JAYTVV010000047.1:0-2219 GCA_043743795.1 Geobacteraceae bacterium | reverse complement strand
AACATCAGCGCCCGTGATACGGCAACCGCTCTGATTGATCGGGCCTCCGTTCGCCAGGCATTGACCAATCTGCTTGACAATGCCATCAAATACGCCCCGCCAGCCAGTGAGATAACAATCACCGTGGGCAGCACGGCCGGCGGGGAACCATTTGTTGAGATTGCAGACCACGGCATCGGGATTCCCGAGCATGAAGTGGAACGGATCTTCGACCGCTTCTACCGGGTTGACAAGGGCAGGTCGCGGGAGAGTGGCGGGGCCGGGCTGGGATTGTCGATCTCCCGCTGGGCAGTGGAACGTAATGGCGGAAGGATTGAGGTGGAGAGCGTGATCAACCAGGGTAGTCTCTTCCGGGTGATTTTTCCGGGGTAGAATCTATTGAGACAATTACCACTACAGGGGGAGGTGGACGTACGTATCATTTCGTCGTTTTGGAGAGTCAGGTGCCATGTAATTCTAAAAAAGGAGAGATCACGATGAAAAAGCACGTTGTTGTAACCGCAGTTGCAGGCGCCCTGATGTTGGGTCTAACGCTCGTAGCCGGTGCCGCCGATCCGAAGGGGGAATTTGTCGGATCAGAGAGGTGTAAGTCGTGTCACGCTGAGGAATACAAAAGTTGGAAAGACTCCTGGCACAGCAAGATTGCCAGGCCTAAAAAAGACGCCATTCTCAAGGAAGTGGTAGAGAAGTGGGCCACGGATGGTACTGAAGCAGGTCCTGCGACCGGCAATGTCACCAAGGCTAAATTCAAGCTGGACGACGTTAAGTACGTGATCGGTTCGCAATGGAAGCAGCGTTTTCTGGTTACGAACGATCAAACCGGCGGTCTGCAGTTCCTCGACAAACAGTACAACCGTTACACCAACAAGTGGGAAAAATTCGGCAATGCCAACGACTGGAACACCGCCTGCGGTACCTGCCACACCACCGGCTATCGTATCCTGGAGTATGATGAGAAGTTCGGCAAACATGGTCGCACCGTCAAAGACAGCTACAGCGAGATGGGCATCGGCTGCGAGGCCTGCCATGGTCCGGGTAACAAGCATATCAAATCCAGGAAGGTCGATAAGAAGAAAACCATCTTCAACCCGGCCAACGCTGACATCAAGGCTCAGTCCAGGGTGTGCGGCTACTGTCACATCCGCATCGAGAATGAGAAATTCATGACCGCCCAGGGCAATCCGCGTGAAGACCTGCCGGCACCCAAGGTTGGCGACAGCTACAAGGCTGGCGATGACTGGACAAAATGGTATCCAGAACAGGCCATCATTCCTGGTGTTCATGCTGATCAGCCGTTCAACAAGGAGTACGTCGGCGATTTGAAAGGGCTCTTCAAGCTGGATGATCATGCCAAGGGTAATGGCGTTTTTGAGGAAGCCAAGCACCATCAGGAATATCAGGGCTTCCTGCAGTCCAAGCATTACCTGGGTGGCGAGATGTCCTGTATCACCTGCCATTCACCCCATGCCGGCAAGGGTAAGTTGAAAAAGGTTCAGAAAGCAGCCTGCATCAAGTGCCACGATGCATCCTTTACCGTGGACAAGTACATGCCCAGCACCGGCCAGACCGCTGGTAAGCTGTTCATGCGCACACATACCTTTGGCAAGAACCCACGTATCGGTGGTGCCGGAACCGGCGATCTGGTGCCCGTGAACTATTACGAATAGTCAATTCATATTTCCCACTATATAAAAAAGGCCTGCGAAACTGCGGGCCTTTCTTATTGAATTGAAGTGGGATCTTATTTCACATCCGTCTGCTTAAAGCTTCGATACAACAGCAGGTCATAGACGATCTTGAGCCCACCGGCCACCAGGAAGGGGGCACCAAGCAGCGCCGGGTAAGCAAAGAAAACCCCGCTCAGGGCCGGCGAAATCGCTGCACCGACGGAGCGGGCAATGGCCGTGACGCCCGAGGCAGCGGAGCGTTCATCCGGTGCTACCACGGCCATGGTGTAGGACTGGCGGGTTGGTACGTCCATCTGGGAGATGCTGAACCTGAGCAGCAGCACGATAACGGCCGACGTCAGGTTGGGCATGAACGGGACCAGGCAGAGCAGTATGTTCGACGGTATGTGGGTAAAGACCATGGTGTTGATCAACCCGATGCGCGCCGCAATCCTGACCGCCAGCAGTGCCGATATGCCGGCCAGGATATTGGCGCCAAAAAAGATGCTCCCCAGGACTCCGGCTTCGATGCCGAATTTAACATGGAACCAG
>JAYTVV010000046.1:0-7515 GCA_043743795.1 Geobacteraceae bacterium | reverse complement strand
GCAGAGCACGGCTTAACTCAAATGGCATCAGATAAAACAAGCATGAAAAGCCTCTCAAATTGGCCATGGATTAATGCCATCTTGAAGGCTTAATGGAATGAGCAGCTGCTGCGTTAAATCGCGAGCCTTGCCGGACGCTTTAATAATGCCGTCAAGCTGGGATCGTGCCTTGTCGTTTTCAGGCAATGAGCGCTTCAGCATATCAGTATAAATCAGAATCGGCGTCAGCAGATTGTTGAAATCATGGGCAATACCGCCTGACAGATGTCCAATCGCCTCCATCTTCTGCGACTGGCTCAGCAGGTGCTCCAGTTGCCTGCGCTCTGCCTCACCCTTGCTCCGCTCAATTGCTATTCCGGCAAAGGCTGATGCCTGTTGAATAAGAAAGAGTTCATCCTCGCCAGGCGTTGCCGGAGTACGATGGTAAATAGCGAATGTGCCAAGCAGTATACCGGTTGATGAAATAATCGGCTCTGACCAGCAGGAACGGAGCCCCGCTTCCCGGGCAGGGGCAAACCCTTTCCAGAACGGATGACTGTCGAGGTCTTCCACGATGACCCTCTCCCGTCGGAATGCCGCCGTGCCGCACGAACCGATGCCCTCGCTGATTTTTGTCCGGTGAGTTGCCAGGTTGTAAAAATCAGGGAGGCTCGGGGCAGCACCGTTCAGCAGGCGCTTGCCGTCATCGCTGACCAGCAGGATTGAGCAGAGCATCTCCGGGTTTTCATTTTCAATCGATACCGCAATGAATGAAAGCTGCTCCGAAAGCGGCTTCCCGCCGGTAATCTGTTCGATAATAGCTGATCGCACCTGTTCGCGCCGCTCGGCCGTTTTCAGATTTTTGATATTCTCTACAAGCCTGAACTCGACCTCTTTATGTACAGAAATGTCTCGAACCATGCTTAAAACGAGGGGACGGCCATTGACGTTCGCAATTCGCGCATGCACCTCAATCGGCACAATACGTCCGGATTTACGCACATAGGCCGATTCGAAAAAAGCCTCTCCTTTTTCAAACAGGGTAGTCATGCTGGATTCAATCCGGGCGGCATACTCTGGTGATTCTATTCCGTGAAGTCCGCGCTGCAGCAGTTCTTCACGGTCATAGCCGGTCATGGATTGCAGTGCAGAGTTAAAATAAATGAAGTGGCCGGTATTATCCAGGAGCAGAATCGCATCAGAAGCAGCATCAAGGAGTTCAGCCTTGAGTTCAAGATCACTTTGTTGCTCTTCCAATTTAAAGTTAACCTGTTCAAGTGTGTTCACCTGCTTCAAAAACAGATACGACAGCACACTGAGCAACACTATAAGCAGACCGCCAATCGCGGATTGCCTGCAGATGGTTTTCCGCCAGGGGCTGATAACTTCAGCCTCGTCGAAAGAAACAACTGCCACAATCGGGACATTCGACAACACCTTATACGACATGATCCTCATGTCATGTGAATGAGGTGAAAGCACGTGATGCGTACCGGATGAAGCAACCGGAAGAAACGATGAAAACAGAACGGAATTTTTGAATTCCTGAACGAAGGGTATGTCGTATTTTGGCTCAATTACTAATATGTCGCCTACAAAGGTCGAAAGGATGATGCGACCATGTGCACCAACATCAATCGTTTTATAAAATTTTTCAAAATAATCCGCCTCGAATGCGATGGACACCAGCCCGTCAAACCGCCCCTGCGCATCTTTCAGCGGCCGTGAAAGGCTAAAACGCCTTGTCTTGCTGACCTTGCTTGTGAAGGGCTTTGAAATAAAAAGCTCTGAGGCCCGGGTGTCACGTTGATGGATAAAATAATCACGATCTGCCAGATTAACCGGTTTTATACTGTATCCAAGTGAATGTGCAACAATGTCCGCATTTTTGTCTACGACGTAGATCGAACTGAATTCCGGCCCGCTTTTAGCTCGTTCTCTCAACAGTTTATGGAACCGTGGAGTCTGAGTGTATGCGACTCCGCCGTTCTCTTCGATCTCTTTTATCAGGCTTTTCAGGGAGTTGTCAGCCTCAGAAAAGACACGCTCCGCATGTTCCGTAAGTGCGCTGGCATAGCTTGCAGAGCGTTTTTCCGCACTGGAAAACACCAGTTCGTGCTCGCGGGCGCCATACCAGTAAAATAATCCGGTCAACACAAGTACAACCGTCGTTACGGCACCGATGAACCTGCTGCGTATGTGATGGTACTGCGTTTTTAACATGGAGCGGCTCCCGAATCGTCCACCGGAATATAACGATGGTAACACAATAGCTGATAAGTTACAGAGAACTGAATTGAATGCGGCTGTTACGTGCTCTTCCACTCCCGGCAAAACGAAACAAAATCGTCCGGCACCAGCGGACGACTGAAATAAAATCCCTGAATAACGCGGCACTCCCGTTCCGCCAGGTAACGCAGCTGTTCCTCCGTCTCAACACCTTCCGCCACCAGCTCCATATCAAGCCCTTGACCCATGGCGATTATTGTATTTACGACGGCGGCATCGTTTCTGGTTGTCAACATCCGACGGACAAACGATATGTCAATTTTAAGTTCATTTATCGGCAGGCGCCCCAGATATTCGAGTGACGAATAGCCGGTGCCGAAATCATCCAGAGACAGCATAACGCCGATATCAGACAGAGCGGTCATTTTTTCGAGGGTACGGGTGCTGTCCACCATAACCATACTCTCGGTCAGTTCCAGACAGAGGCAGTGGGGATCAAGCCCCGTAACTTCCAGCACCCGCTTAACGGTTACATCAAGGTCGCTGCGCATGAACTGCAGTGCTGAAATATTGACCGATATCCGCAAATTCGGCAAGCCACGCTTCTGCCATTCTACCGCTTGCGAACAGACCTGCCATAATACCCACTCGCCAACGGCCACTATCATGCCGCTCTCTTCCAGAATTGGAATGAATATTTCCGGAGAAACCGGTGATTCTCCCGTCGGCGTCCAGCGAAGCAGCGCCTCTACCCCTTTGATCGTACCCTGCACCTGATCAATCTGCGGTTGATAATTAAGGGTAAACTCGCCGCGATCAAGCGCTTTATGAAGCTGTGCCTCCAAGGTAAATCGCTTCTCCAGCTGATTGTTCAATTCGCGGGTATAAAAACTGATCGTGTTCTTGCCCTCTTTCTTGGCCTGATACATGGCCGCTTCGCCGTTTTTAAGAAGGCTTTCCACACATTCGCCATCCTCCGGATACACCACGACGCCAATACTGGCGGTAGCAATAATCTCCGTGCCGCAGACGCTGAAAACATCGTTCATGGCACCCCGGATCTGCTGAGCACCCAGCCGGGCCTGGTTGGCATCCGTCGTCAGCGGCGGAATTATCGTAAATTCATCTCCCACGAAACGCGATACGACACATCCGTGGCCGCAGACAGCCTCCAGTCGGCGGGCAATTTCCTTGATAAGAATGTCGCCGAAGCGATGGCCAAAGGTATCATTTACATATTTGAGGTTATCGATATCAAGGACCATAATGGTCAAATACTGATTGTCCGGGTCGATCAGCTCCAGCTGCAGTTCCAGATGCTTCTGAAAATAGTGACGGTTCGGCAGACCGGTCAGGGCATCAAAATTGGCCTGATAGTAGAGCTGCTCTTCATGGCACTTGCGCCCTGAAATATCTTCCTTGATGGCAACGTAATTGGTGATCGTACCATCCTCATCCTTGATCGGAGCAATACTGCACAATTCCCAATACTGCCGCCCCTCCTTGGTTTTGTTGCAAAACTCCCCCTGCCACTCCCTGCCGGAACTGATAGTCTTCCACATATCGCTGTAATAGCTGTCCGGCTGCTTGTCGGATTTGAGAATACGCGGGCTCTGCCCGATCGCCTCTTCACTGCTGTACCCGGACACCGCAGTGAATTTCGGATTAACATACTCTATAATTCCGTTGATATCGGTGATAACAACACTGTTGGCACTCTGTTCCACGGCAGTACTGAGCTTGCGTAATTCCGCGGTCCGCTGTTTGACCTGCAGTTCAAGATTCAGGTGATAGTTGCGGTTTTCCCGTACCAGCCGGGCCCGTTCAAGACAGCGGATAACCACCAGCTCCAATTCCACCAGGTCAGCAACCGGCTTGGCCAGATAGTCCCACGCTCCGCGCCGCAGCGCGTCTGTTGCATCAGCCAGTACACCGGTGCCGGAAAGAACAATTATCGGCATGCAATCATCCAGCCGCCTGACCGTGTCAACGACCTCCAGTCCATCGACATGCGGCATGCGCAGGTCGGTGATGACAATATCCGGATTCAACGCAAGTATTTTTCCAATCCCGTCGCGACCGTCACTCGCCTGAATCACGGTATAGCCGCAATCCTCAAAAAAAGCCGCAACACTGCTGCGAACCGACTCCTCATCATCAATGGTCAATAACACCGGATTAGCAGCAAGCACTTCCATTCCTATGTTCTCCCTGCTGCAGCAACGCGCTTGATTTTTTGCACCAGCATTGAAAGGCTGTGGACCGGTTTCAGCAGCACGTCATCCGGGGACATGCCCAGTGAACGCAGTTCGTCGGACAATGTGTACAGCATTCCGGTATGCAGCAGATAACCGGTATCCGGACAGAGCAGGTGAGCTCTGCAGATGAACTCCTCACCATTCATACCCGGCAGACGCATATCGGAAATACAGACGGCAGGATGAATATCAACAAGTGACTCCAGAGCCTCTTCAGCGCTGGCAGCGACAGACACACTGAAGCCTTCGTCTTCAAGGTATGCCGTGACGCAGTCACGAATCAATTCGTCATCATCGACCAGCAGTACCGTGATATCAGCGTGGGTCACTTCGCCCTCCCCTGTAGAGGCAGTTTAATGATAAAGCTGCTCCCCTCATCCGGTCGCGATGTGACCTCGATGGAGCCGTGATGTCCTCTGGTGACGATTGCGTATGCCACGGACAACCCCAGACCGGTACCGACTCCAATCTCTTTGGTTGAAAAGAACGGTTCGAATATCCGCAATCGAGTCGCGTCATCCATACCGGAGCCGGTATCTTCAATTTCAATGGCAACCATCTCTTCGGACAATCTGGTCCGCACACTGATCCGCGGTTTCCGCATTTTTGAGGCTCCGGCTATGGCCTGAGCAGCATTTTTTATAATGTTGAGCAGCACCTGCTCCATTTCCGCCACAACCATCAGTACGGGAGGTATATCTGTGGCATAGAACCGCTGCAGTTCAATCCGCGAAAAACTGTACTTCTTTTTCATATCGTAATCAGTACCAGCAATTTCAATAACCCGGTCCAGAAAGGCTGAAAGTTCGACATACTCAAGGCCCGCATTGCTGTTGCGGCTGAAGTGAAGCATGTTCGATATTATGTTTGAAGCTCTCATACCGGCAGTGCGAATGTGACCGATAAAATCAAATATTCCCCGCATTTTCAGATAGGCATGTACGAGATCCAGGCTGACACCGACCTCGGCAGCAGCTTTCAGATTGGCAGGAATGTGGGCTGATACCCGCCGCTCAATGTTCTGGGCATGCTGCAGGATGGCTCCAAGCGGATTATTGATTTCGTGCGCCATACCGGCCGCCATGCCACCAATCATGATCATCTTTTCTGTCTGGGTCATTCGTTCTTCTATATGAAGCCGTTCCGTAACGTCATGAGCCATACCGATGATCGTCGCCACTCCATCCTCATCAACATGGGGTGTCCCGCGCAGCGTGTGCCAGCGCCAACTGCCGCCCGCACTCCGAATTCGATAGGTATATTCTCCGACCTCTCCGGTGTAAACTGTGTCTGCAATGGCCTGCACGCATCCCGGCTGATCATCCGGATGAATGAACTCCCGAAAATTATGTCCGACAACGTCCGCTTGTTCATGGCCGAGGATCGTCTTCCAGGCCGGAGAAACGTAGGCAAAGGTACCTTCCATATCCAGCGAGAAGATAATGTCACAGGAGTTTTCCACCAACATCCGGTAACGTGATTCACTTTTAAAAAAAAGTTCTGCGGATATTGGCGACATACAGTGCCCCCTCTACAGTAACGTCTGCTACAGCTTGAACTGCCCGACCAGTTCCTTCAGCTCTTCAGCCTGGCGGGAAACATCATTGGCAGCGATTGCCGTCTCATGCAGCGCGTGATCATTCTGCTGAGCCAGGTCATTGAGATTCATGACATTACTGCTGATCTCCCGTGTCGTGGCAGTCTGCTCTTCAGCTGCAGTGGCTATCTGACTGATCTGTTCGGTAACATCATTGATAATGTCGAGGATTTCCTGCAGTGAACGACCGGATTCTGCGGCATGACTGGTACCCTGTTCAACCTGGGTCACGCTCTGTTCCATCGAGGTCACCGCATCTTTCGTTTCTTTTTGAATGGCTTTGATCATCTCGCCGATCTCTTTGGTGGCGCGGGTGGTCCGTTCGGCAAGGGCACGGACTTCGTCGGCAACGACCGCAAATCCCCTCCCCTGTTCTCCGGCGCGGGCCGCTTCGATGGCGGCATTCAACGCCAGCAGGTTCGTTTGATCGGCAATATCTTCGATGGTGCCGATGATAGCGCCGATCTGTTCGGAACGGACACCAAGGGCATCAACAGTTGTGGCCGCTTTTTGAACGCGCTCGGAAATGCTGTTCATGACGGCAATTGATTGACCAACAACCATTGAGCCTTGATTTGCTTTCTGGGTGGCGCCGCCGGCATTGTTGGCAGCCTGATGGCAGTTGTTGGCGATGTCGCCGGAGGTGGCCGACATTTCTTCACCGGCAGTTGCCAGTGAAGTGGATTGTGAGGAGAGCTGGGCAATACTCTCCGTCATCTGTTTTGATGTCAGCTGCAGTTGAAGGGCGGATGAGGCCAGCTGCAGTGAGCTGCCGGAAACCTGGTTGATGATACCGTGAAGTTTGCTGATGAAGGTATTAAACCATTCACCCAGTTCACCGATCTCATTCCTGCCGTGGATCGGCAGCCGACGGGTCAAATCGCCCTCCCCCTGGGCAATGTCCCTGATGGTGTCCACAACAGCCCTGATCGGACCGGTCACCGTGCGGGAGACCACCCAAGCCAGCAGAATGCTGAGCGCCAGAATGCAGAGCAGAGCAACCCCGATACCGATCTGGATCTGGCGGACATGCGCGGTGACGTCATCAATGTAAATTCCGGTACCAATTACCCATCCCCATGGCTGATACAGCTCAACGTAAGAAATTTTGGGAACCGGCTGGCTGTTGCCTGGTTTCGACCAGGCGTATTCGACAAAACCTTTGCCTTTGTCTTTGCAGACAGCGGCCATTTCGACAAAAAGGGCCTTGCCATTGGGATCCTTGTTTTCAGAGAGATCTTTACCGTTCAGTTCCGGTTTGATCGGATGCATAATCATTTTCGGACCGAGATCGTTGATCCAGAGATAGTTGGCACCGTCGTAGCGAATCGCGCTGACCCGTTCGGCTGCCCGCTTCTGGGCTTCTTCCTTCGTGAGTACCCCGGCTTCAACCTGTTTCTGGTAGGACGCCAGCAGGCTGGTTGCTTCCTGTACCAGAAAGCTGACCGTGGC
>JAYTVV010000045.1:0-4770 GCA_043743795.1 Geobacteraceae bacterium | reverse complement strand
TCTTGACAATGGCGACATCAATCTGGCCGAGTATGAACGGCTTCTTAACTCTCGTACTCGTATTGTGGGACTGGCGCACGCCAACAACAGCCTCGGCACCGTGCTGCCGATTGCCGAAATGACCGCGTTGGCAAAACGCTATGGTGCCCATGTTCTGATCGACGGCGCCCAGTCTGTGGCACACCTGCCGGTTGATGTGCAGGCTCTGGGGGTTGATTTCTTTGTCTTCTCCGGACACAAGATCTTTGGACCAACCGGCATCGGCGCGGTCTATGGAAGGCGAGAGCTGCTGGAAGAACTGCCACCCTGGCAGGGTGGCGGTAACATGATCAAGGATGTCACCTTTGAGAACACGGTTTACAGTGACGTGCCGGCCAGGTTCGAAGCGGGCACCCCCAATGTGGCTGACGCCTATGGCCTGGGGATAGCTCTGGATTATGTCTCGCGGGTCGGCTTGGCTAACATCGCTGCCTACGAACACCGCCTGTTGGAATACGCCACTGAGAAGCTTCAGAGTGTCAACGGCCTGCGTCTGATAGGAAATCCTCGGGAAAAAGTTGCGGTCACATCGTTTGTCCTTAAAGACAAGTCAGTGCCAGAGGTGGGCAAGTACCTGGACCAGCACGGCATCGCCGTCCGAGCCGGCCATCACTGCGCACAACCATCATTGAGAAGATTCGGGCTGGAGGCGACCGTGCGGCCATCGTATTCATTTTACAACACCTTCGAAGAAATCGACCGACTGGTGCAGGCGTTAAAGCAACTCCGTTGAAAGAGGGGAAGATCATGACGCAACAACATGCTAAAAAAACAACTCTGACCAGCATCCATCCGGAACGGAGCGTATACCGGGACAAACCTGAAAAAGCCGACCCGGTCTGGACGCGTCTGCGCCAGGATGTGTTTGTCACCGCCAAGACGGAGCCGATGCTGGCCGGTTACCTGCACGACACGGTACTCAAACACGGCTCGCTGGAAGCGTCTATTTCGTATTTTTTGGCAGGTAAGCTGGCATCAGCTTACCTAACGACCACCTCACTCCGGGATGTATTCTATGAAGCGCTTACCGCTTCCGAGGATATCCGTGAGGCTGTCCGCCGCGATCTCCTTGCTGTGCTGGAACGAGACCCGGCAGCAAAAAGTCTGGCCTTGCCGTTTCTCAATTTCAAAGGATTTCAGGCTCTCCAGTCATACCGTGTCGCCCATTGGCTCTGGGGGCAGGAGCGGCATCACCTGGCGCTCTATCTACAGAGCCGCATATCCGAAGCCTTTGACGTGGACATCCATCCGGCTGCACGTATTGGCAAAGGTATCCTGATAGACCACGGCACCAGCGTTGTGATTGGTGAGACTGCAGTGGTTGGCGATGATGTTTCCATGCTGCACGAGGTCACACTGGGAGGCACCGGTAAGGAATCCGGCGACCGACACCCGAAGGTTGGTAATGGTGTGCTGATCGGTGCCGGTGCCAAGATCCTCGGTAATATCAAAATTGGTGAAGGTTCAAAGATTGCTGCCGGAAGTATTGTGCTCAATGAAGTGCCGCCGCACTCCACCGTGGCGGGTATTCCCGCTAAGGTGGTCGGCAGGCCGAAATTTGCCGAACCAAGCAAACAGATGGACCAATATGTGGAGTTTGATTACTGCATATGAGTTGAATTTCCAAACCTCGTAGTTGTAAACATTAAAAATTGCGACCGACCAGACACACTGGAGGTCAAGGCAGGGCTTGAATGCCCTTACCCTTGGCTTCCTTTTTTTGTCGTGTCAATGGAATGAGTTATGGACGTAAAAATTGCAATCGCCAGCAGTGACGGTCTGACGGTAAATGAACATTTCGGGCGGGCACTGAGTTTCCGCATCTATCGCCTGCATGATTCCGGGCATGAATTCATTGAAGAACGGGAAAGTATTCCAGTCTGTTCTGAGCATGCCCATGACGACCGTGCATTGGCTAAAACTGCGCAGTCTTTATCAGACTGTCGAGGTGTTGTGGCTGCCCAGATCGGAGCAGGTGCCATTGATGCCCTGTTGATGAACCGGATTATGGCATTTACGCTGCCGGGAACGATTGATGAAGCTATTGAGGCGCTGATCCGTGCCAAGCGTTTCGCCTACTTGAAGTAATACCAGCCCTGTGCAGGGTAAGTGCGTTAACGAATTAATTTTCTGCCTGAACAGCGCAGAAATCACTTCTAACTTACTAAAATTCATTGAGGAGCGTCATGGCAAAGAAACCAAAACAGATCGCAATCTACGGCAAAGGCGGTATCGGCAAGTCAACTACCACCTCCAACATCAGTGCAGCACTTTCTGTGGCAGGCTACCGGGTGCTGCAGATCGGCTGCGATCCCAAAAGCGATTCAACCGTTACCCTGCGTGGCGGTGAATATATCCCCACCATCCTTGATACGCTGCGTGAAAAGAAGAACGCCAAAGCCGAGGATCTCGTATTCAGTGGGTTTAACGGGGTCTATTGCGTAGAAGCTGGCGGCCCTGCTCCAGGAGTCGGCTGTGCCGGCCGCGGCATCATCACCGCAGTGGAACTGCTCAAGCAGCAAAGGGTCTTCGAGTCGCTTGACCTTGATTACGTGATCTACGACGTCCTGGGTGATGTGGTCTGTGGTGGGTTTGCCGTACCGATTCGGGAAGGTATCGCCGAGCACGTCTTCACAGTGTCATCTTCGGATTTCATGGCTATCTATGCCGCCAACAACCTATTTACCGGCATCAAGAAATACTCAAACAGTGGTGGTGCGCTACTGGGAGGTGTGATTGCCAACTCTGTGAATGCTCAGTATTCGCGGCATATCATCGATGATTTCGTGGCTCGTACCAACACCCAGGTTATTGAATACGTCCCCAGGTCAATTACGGTCACCCAATCCGAATTGCAAGGCAAGACCACCATTGAGGCCTTTCCTGATTCTGATCAGGCCAAAGTTTACAAGACCCTGGCTGAGCGGATTGCCGGTCACACCGATTCCAAGGTTCCGGAACCGATGGATGTTCATGAACTGAGGAAATGGGCGGCAGAGTGGTCGGATCAGATTATGGCAATAGAAACCGGCGAAGTGCGTAGCGTCGGCCAGAGCATTTAACGAGGTTTATTATGCATGAAGTTGCTCTGAATAACGTCAACTACTCTTACGGCAGCAACCAGGTATTGCGGGACATCACGTTTACAGCGTCGGCGGGAGATTTTATCTGCCTGCTCGGACCTTCAGGTTGCGGCAAGAGTACATTATTGAGGATGCTGGCAGGTCTTGCCAAACCATCCTCTGGTGCGATTACCCTGGATGGAAACATCATTACCGGGCCGGGCCTGGATCGTGGAGTCGTATTCCAAGATTACTCTCTGTTTCCCTGGATGACGGCAGGCCAGAATATCGTCCTGGCTTTGGAACAGGCTTTTCCCGGCAAGAAGAGAAGCGAGTATCGAGAGGCGGCCGCGGGTTATCTGGAGATGGTCGGCCTGCCGGATGCCAACGACAAACTACCGGGTCAGCTTTCCGGCGGCATGCGTCAGCGGGCAGCCATTGCCCGGGCCTTTGCCATCAATTCTCCGGTGCTGCTGATGGATGAACCTTTCGGAGCCCTGGATGCCATTACTCGCGCCCGTCTACAAGATTTGTTGCTGCAACTATGGCAACAGAAGGAAGGTGAACGTAAAACCGTCTTCTTTGTTACCCATGACGTTGAAGAGGCCATTCTATTGGCTAACCGTATCGTGGTGCTGGGCCTCAATCCCGGCAGTATCAAGGGAGTCTTCGAGGTAGATCTCCCTCGCCCCCGCATCCGGCAGGAGTTGTACCTCAAGGAGACATTCCTGGTATTGCGGGACAAACTGGTAACGGTGCTGCACGAAAACATTCTCTCAGAACTGGATGGCGGGCAGACGGTTCGCACTGCTGGAGAGGGGATATGAACAAGCCTGTCGTATCAATTGTTACCATCATACTGTTCATCCTGTGGATGCTGGATCAGAGCGTTGTTCCTTCCTGGGCTGCGAGACACCAAACCATCAAACTTGGTTATCTGGAACATGCGGGAAGTGTCCTTTGCCTCATTGCAGCTGACAAGGGATATTTCCGCAAAGAGGGTGTCACGGTTAAGTTGGTAGGTTTTACCGACGCCCGGAGTGGCTTAACAGCCCTTGCTGCGGGTACCATTGATGCCGGAGCCTTTACAGTGGCAGAGACACTGAACTTTATTGCTGCCGGTACCGGAATTCGCATCATCGCGGGTGGTGGTGCTGTATTCGACAATAATCCGGTGTCTGAACTTGATGAAAACGGGATGGAGGAGAGCTACAGGCAGGGAATTGTGATTTCTATCCCCAAACAAGGGCCGCCAAAAGCTGCTATCACCAATTTGACGGCAGGTTTGATTCACGCCTACCGCGCGATTCGACAGTATCCTAGATTGGGCTCAAGATATGCCGTTCGAGCGGCAGGTGTGGTGGTGTTCAATCCCAACCCCGACTATTACAGATTGGAACGCATCTGGAAGTCACTCGGACTGCAGGCGACGGACATGAAACCGGATTTTCTGTCCAACCATGTCTACGAGGAAATTTACTGCGACGCCCTTGATCGTCTGATGGACAGCGCTTCCGATGACCCCATTTTCAAGGAGCTCTCAAGCAAGGCGGTCTGTACCCCTGACTGCTGTCCGAAAACTAAAAAGAAATAAGACAAAACTACACAGGAGGAAAACACCAATGAAACGAATCATCGCATTAACCATGTTGTTAACAGTCATGTCGTC
>JAYTVV010000044.1:0-25232 GCA_043743795.1 Geobacteraceae bacterium | reverse complement strand
TCACGGTACATCAGCGACAGTAGCTGGGTCTGTAATCGCTGCCGGTGGTATCCACCTCAATAAAGCCATTGACGTTGTCCAAGGCGGCACAGCAACCCTGACCTACGTAGCCGGCACCAAAACTTGCTCGACATCATCATGCCACGGAGTAGGTTCTGAACAGTGGGGTGCAAACTCAACAGTTGACACCTGCACCAAGTGTCACGGTATTCCAACTACTGGTGTTACTGCAGCCACTCAGTATGTAATTGCTCTGCAAAGTGTTGCCGGTGCAACCGGCACATCCACTGGAACTGGTTTGGTCAGCAGTGATACAAAAGTTGGTGCTCACCAGACTCACTTGCGCTATCTGAACGGATTCAGTAACTACAGTACGATGGATTATCGTTGTCAGGCATGCCATGGTACGTTGCCAATAACCGGCAACCATGCCAATGGTTCTTCAACACCAACATTCCCTAACCCTTCTCTGGCGAACAATTGGGGAGCGCGGACTGGTGCAGCTTACAACACCAGCACATTTACCTGTGCCAACACCTATTGCCACAATCCTTCAGGCACTGGTGGTACCCTGACAAACCCTGGTACTGCTACATCGCCGGTCTGGACCGACGCAACCTACATTGCCGACGGCGGCAAGAGCCTGGCAAACTGCCAGAAATGTCACCTTGTTCCTGGTAGTGCGGGCTTTACTAAACAGACCGCACATACCGGAGCTGCCGCAACAACGGACACTTCTGCTAACCAATGTAACGGCTGCCATGGTCACAACGGTGACACTGCCGGAATTCTCGGTCAGCGGCATATGGATGGCAAAAGGTATGCTATGGGAGGAACTACTTGCGATGGCTGCCATGATTATGATACACAAGGCACTGCTCCGAATAAAACATGGGGCACTGTTAAAAATGCAAACTATGGTGGATATGTTGGTGTCAATGAAGGCATTGGCGCACATGCCAAGCATATTGAATACTTGAAGACCCGCTGGGCACTACCAGCTACGCTTGATGCAACTGCTGATTACACTGCAGGTTTTGCTGCAGGTAACGCTTTGAAAATCTGTAACACTTGTCACACTAAAACAGGCCATCAAGTCGGTACAACAGTTCACATCACTTTTGGAGATGCACCGTCGACGCTGACCTTTGGTACCAGCTCGCAAGCACTTATGTTCGGCTCATTAGCTCCTGTTTATAATGGTGTACCCAAAACACCTTCTGCAACAACTGCTAAAACCTGTTCAAACATAAGCTGTCACTACTTCACTACACCACTCTGGTCTACGTACTAAACACGGGAGGATATATTATGGGAAAAGTAATTAAGAAAAAAATTCAGGGTATGAACTGGTGGGCAAAATCCAGTCTTATACTTACCATTACCCTGCTCGTGTCCGTGTTTATGTATCAGGGTTGGTACAAACCGAGACAAGCTGACGCTGCTATAACAACTCAGACAAACTGGACAAATGTGTATCACTCTGTGACTACGCCAGCAGCCACAGCAGCATCGTTCTCGGTTACAGCAGGTAGTAACCGAATGTTGGTAGTCGCAATCTCTTCAACGCTGTCTGCTAGTTCTGCATACAGCCCGGCTCCTACAGTTACATATGGTGCTCAAACGATGACGTTAGGTTCTGGCGATGCTATAGCTGGCAGTGCCAGCATGCATACGTACCTATACTACCTTAAAGATAATGCCGTTATGGACGGTACAGCAAAAACTCTGGCGGTAACCATGCCCGCAGTAGGCACGGTTGTTATGCACGATATCTGGTATGCCGTTTTTGCTGGTGTCGATCAGTCCGCCACACCGCTGACAAATACTCAAAATCTTCTCGATAATACCGGCGCGACTTCAGAGGCTTTTGCAACAGCCTTGACAGTAAATGCAGGAGACTTGGCAGTAGTAGTAGCGAACTTAAATACCAGAGCTAATGGAGGCGTTCCTACATACGCGCTCACAGCTAACTGGACGGTTGGAAATTCTCAACCAAATGATAATGCTACGTCTGATGCTGTCACTTTTGTCGCAACCAGAGTCATTCCGGGGGCAAACACAACAGATACGGTTGCTATTAATCCGATCAGTATTTCATCAAGAACTTCGATGAACGGTATGAGTATGAAGGCTGCTGTTTCCACCGGCAACCTGACAATTGCAAACGGCACAAATCCGGCAAACGCCAACGCTGGCCAGGGATCAACCGGCAATGCACTAAATGGTTTCACAATGGCTATGTCTTCCGGTACTGCAACTGTCAGTACTTTGACAGTTACTGGTGACGCCAACTTCTCTGCTACCAATATTCCGACTAATGGCGTTAAAATCTATCGCGATGCCGGTACTATCGGTACTCTTGATGGTGCCGACGTCCTGATTTCCAACGCATCTACCGCAATTTCAGGTAATGCGACCACGGTAACATTGACTGCAGCTGAAAACGTAACTACCTCTGCGGCTAATTATCTGGTTGTCGTCGATATCAATGCCGGTGCTTCTCTTGGCAATGCCTTTACTGCAACAATATCTAATGCAGCAGGTACCGGGATCGGTACTCCGGTTGATACTGATACAACAAGCGCTACTTTGACTGTTGCTGCCGGTAATGTATTAACGGTTGGTCAAGGTACTGACCCTGCTAATGCCAACGCTCCACGCGGCGGCTCTGTGGCACTTGACAGCTTTACCCTTGGTACATCGTCCGGGACAGGTTCTGTTACGGCTATTACGGTGCTTGGTGCGGGAACCGGTTTTACAACTACCAACATCGGCACAAACGGTATTAAAATATATCGCGATGCTGGAACGCTTGGTGTGCTTGATGGCGCTGATACCTTGATATCTGCTTCTTCAACGGCAATTTCTGCTCTGTCTTCCACTGTAACTCTTACCTCTGCTGAAACGGTTACAACCACACCGGCAAATTATCTGGTTGTGGTTGACATTGCCGCTGCGGCAACCCTTGCACAAACTTTCACTGGTACGGTATCTGCTGTAACCGGTACGGGTTATGTTTCTACAACAGATAATGATACAACGTCTGCAACATTAACAACTGCAGCTGCCCAGACGCTGACAATCGCTAACGGTACAAATCCAGCTAATGCTAATATCAAAACCGGTGCTGCTGCTCCGCTTGATGCTTTTTCTCTGGCTATTAACTCTGGATCAGGGAGTGTCAATACATTAACTTTGACCGGTTCTGCCAACTTCACAACAGCTAATATCGCTTCAGCTGCTGTTTATGTTGATAATGGTGTTGTTGGTACGTATGAAGCTGGTACTGATACACCGGTTGCAACAACATACGGACAGACAGGCTTGGTTGGTACAATCACTTTTACGACTCCTGAAGCAGTAACAACAACAGCAAAGAATTATCTCGTGTTGGTGACAGCAACCGGAGGCGCTACTATTGGTAACGCATTTACCGGCACTGTTACCGGTGCAACCGGTGTGGGAACTGTAACCCCCAGTGACACCACATCAGCAACACTCACCATAATTGCAGGGCCGGTTTCTACGATCACACTTTGCGGCGGCTGTCATGGGCACCCTGCTGGTCCTAATGCTTTGACTGATAATGCTTCCGGTCGTAGTGGTGGTACGTTCCAGGGATCTCATTCAAAACACGTATCCGTAGCTGCAGATTGTGCAAAGTGCCATGGCACAGCTCCAACAGCTGATAATCATTCTAACGGCACCATTGATATACCCAACCCGCTCCGCGGCGTAACTGGTGAAAGTTATGGCCAGGCAAGTCATGCCGTATCGAATGCACCAACTTTCAGCTCCTGTACAACTTATTGTCATAGCCAGGGCACCAGCAAAACATCAAACTCTGGTGAAACCCGTACAGCGTCAATTTCCACTCCGCTAACAACAATGACATGGGGAACTGCAAATGCAAGTGGCTGTGCAGGTTGTCATGGCAATCCGCCGAACTATACTTCCGGTGCTACTACTTGGGGTGCAGCAAAAGCTAACAGCCATCAGGCTACGACTCATTCTGCAACTGCATGTACAGTTTGCCATAGCAGTGTAACCGGTCCGACAACTGTTACTACCGGCCATGCAGATGGTCTCTACACTGTCGGCAATGCAAATATAACTTATACATATGCAGTAACCGGTGGTACGTGTGTTGGTAATGCCAGCAGTACCGGTTGCCACTTGTCTGGTTCTGCAACCTGGGGCACAACGCTTGGCTGTATTGATTGTCATAATTCAGTTCAGAACACATCAACTGCAACCCGGGCAATTGACGCTACTGTTACTTCACGTCCTATTATGACGGCCGGATTCATTCTGGCTCAGAGTCATACCAGATCGCGTGCTTCCACAGCTGTGACCAGTCAGGATTGCTGTGTCTGCCATATGGAAGGTGTTACAGCTACCGGGACTAAAAATACTGCGGTCAGTCCAAACGGTGGCCAGTATCATGGTAACGGCTATGTAGAGCTTCGTGACCCTGATACCGGTACAACCATTAAAACAAAGACGCATAGTGGCACTAATTCAGCTGAAGGTGTGTGGTCTGCTGATACTGCCAATGATGCTGTTTTTGTTCGTTTCAAACGTAATTTAGGTATAACACTTGAAGCTGAAACTGCTGTTATTCCTGGCAAAACTATCACCAACTTCCAGGTTCTCGGCGGCATCATGGTTAATCATTGTCTGAAGTGCCATGACAGCAATGGTGCGGCTGCAGTTGATTTATCGTCACGTGTTACAGGTGGTTCAGCGTTTAAACCTTTTGGTGCAACTGTTGCTGCCAACGGTGTTAACCAGGGTGTTCTGGATGTTTCCAGTCAGTTTGCTTCGACTAACCGTGCACAGCATCCAGTACTTATTAAAAATAATAATGGTTACACCAATACCAGTGGTACCAGAATGTTGGCTCCGTGGAACGGTGTGGCTAAAACTGCAACTACAACAGTTTATGGGCCGCTAATCTCTTGCTGGGACTGCCACGCACCGAACGGTTCAACAACTGCTACTACCGTTACTAATACCAATGCTGCGCTTGTTACTGATACTCATGGCCGTGCGAAAACTGTTTCGACAGATGCAGTTGAACTGCGTGGTAGTGTTTACTTAAGCTCCACAACAACCGCTGGCAACCTTTGTCTCAACTGTCATGTCGTTTCCGGTGGTACTACCTTGCATGGCGCCGGTTCCGCAATGCAAGCTTCCGGTTCAAACTCCAGTATGACATACTTCCAGAATCGTTGTTACTTCTGCCATTCCGGTGTTGAAACTAATGCACATGCAGCGCGTCCTATTGGTGCTGGTGATGTTCACGGTTATAATACCACATCCACTGGTGCAGCGATAACAACTGGTGGTAAAGGGTATGCCTTTATTCGTAGAACCGGTCTTGGACAGATTGTTGGTCAGGTTGGAGCAACTGCCTATACGGCGACATGTGGTAATGGCTCAGGTATTTGTACTCAGGGTATGGATGTATATACCCCTGGTGGTAAATTCTGATAATTGATTCAATGTGAACTGCAATCAAGCCCCGTCTGTAAGGACGGGGCTTTTCTTTAGTAAAAACGTTGTCTGCTGATGTAAGAGTGATGTATATCAATATAATTCTTAATCCGGGGATTGATTATGGGTGGTTATAGAGTGTCAAAGCGTATATTTTTACAATTTGCTGTTTTTGTTACAATTGTTGTTGTCTCCGGTTGTACAAATGAAAAGAAAAACATAACTCAAGCGCTTAAACCTTCACGTAAAAACGAGGTGGCAACAACTCCTGTTTTATTGGCAACAATTGCTGATGATGAAACAGCAGGCGCTGCCTCTGAACATCAGAAGGATCAAAATACTGAAAATCAGTCCGAAGATATTGTTATTGATTTTAATAAGTTTGGCAAAGGCGTTGCTTATATCGCAAAAGTTGGTAAGCGGGAATGCGTCGTACATAATGGTGTGCGTGGCAAGTTCTACGATAGTATTGAATCATTTACTTTGACTGTTAGCCCAGATGGTCAGAGGGTTGGATACGGTGCAAGAAATGGTGATACGAATTATGTTGTAGTTGACGGAGTGGAGAAAGGACCTTTTACTGATAGAGGGAGAATCGCTTTTAGTCCTGACAGCAAGCATGTCGCTTACGATGCTAAAATTAACGATATCTGGTATATGAATGTTGATAGTCTCAAGCGCACTCAATTTACGCGAGGCTTTGACAGACCTCTGTTCAGCAGTAATTCGAGCAAAGTTGCCTATGTTGAGGTAAACGATTCTACGGGTGCTTACCAACTGGTTATTAGTGAAATTAATTTTATTAAGAACTTAACCATACCAATTATTGACCCTGTTATTAGGATTGATTCAGGCAATACAGCAATTGCTGCGGTCGTAAAAGATAATAATGCAAGGAGAGCCGTTGTTTATGATTTTAATAAATCGGTTAAGACCAGCACTGGTCAAGCTTATGATGAAGTAAATCAACTTACGTTTAATGGTAATGGCACTGCTCTTGCCTATGTTGGAGTTAAGGATAAAGCATCTTTTATGGTATTCAAAGATACTATAGAACCACTCCCCGATGCCTTATATCCTTGGCCATTTGTTGTACGCCCGGACAATAGGGGAGTCGGTATATTCGTTGTTAATGACTTGGGTAGAAAAAAATTTAGCGCCTATCTCCACCATGCTTTCACCGATGAACTTGCTAATGGAAAGGTTTACAAAGAAGGTGCTCATTTAACATATAATAAAGATGGTAAGCATTATGCCTATGTGGCTATTCAAAATGAAAAATTCTGTATTGTAGTTGATGGTAAGGAAGGTAAATTTTTCGATTTTGCAATTAATCCTGTTTTTAGCCCTGATAGCAGGTTTGTTATCTACCGTGCTCGTGAAAATGGAAGGCGCTTTGTAGTTATATCGGATTTAAACGGCAAGATTATCAGGCGGTCGCCAAATTATGAACGTATTTTTGAACCAACATTTACTGAAGACGGCACATCAATCGCGTATGGAGTCCTTGATGGTAAAAAAATTATGTGGAAGGTAGAGAAGTTGTAATGAACTGCTCGTGCTTGGCAATATAAATATGAAATTTACCATTCAAAGTGTTAATTAATGAATCCTGGTATCAACAATAACCGTCGCTATATTTACTGGTTACTGACAATTCTTATTGTAGTCGGCAGCGTCGAAATCGGTGCACGCATTCTTGAGCGGGTTGAGAATTCTGCTGCCCGTCGCAAAAATCCTTTCGTTGAGTCTATCAATCCTGTTCCTGCGTTTAAAATTGTGGAAATGGGAGGAATAAAGACAGTGGTTCGTTCCGGGTTTCATCCGTTGATGAATCCTGAACTACGCCCATTTAATCTGGAACGCCCAAAGGGTGGGCTGCGCGTATTTCTGCTTGGTGGTTCTGCCGCTGCCGGGTGGCCGTATCATGCGGGAAACACCAGCATCAGTGCCCTGCTGGAACGAAAACTTCGAATATTGTATCCTGGTCGTACCATTGAGGTAATCAATGCAGCTGCGGGTACATACGGGAGCCATCGTGTTGAAATAATTCACGAGGAAATATTGCATTACAACCCGGATGCAATTTTTCTGTATAACGGTAATAACGAATTTCTAGAGGGACTGGTCTATCAACCTCTGCATCCACCGGAGCCATTTGACCGCTCAGCATTACTGCGGCTTGTCTACCGGCTTATGCTTCCCCGCCCGCGCATTGATGTTAAAAACTTTACCCTTGATGCTCAAGTCCCAAATACCCTTGCCTTTGCCTTTGCAAGATCCTCGCTCTACCGTGAGGATCCTCGTCAGTTCCAGATGCTTCTCAAACATTATAAATTTAATGTTGAAAATATGGTTGCGGATTCTGCTGCAGCCAAGGTTCCGATTTTTCTGCTTACGTGTCCGGTTAATCTGAAAGACTGGACGCCCAATGTTTCCCGCCATCACAAGGGTATCACTCCGGAAGAGCTTAAGCGTTGGACAAACTTCTTTCGTGAGGGAGAACTTGCTGTTGAGCGAGGTGATTATGCCGCTGCGATTGCTCCGCTTAAAGCTGCCATTGCGCTTGATGATGAATATGCTGAAGCCCACTACCATCTAGGGCGCTCTCTACTTCACACAGGGCTGCGCAATGAGGCAAAGAACGAGTACATTCGTGCGCTGGAGCGAGATGGTTTTCCTTTTCGAGAGCTACCGGAATTCCAGACTATCCTGCAGGAGATTGCAACAACGAATAAAGTTCCACTGATTGACATCGTTTCACCGCTCGAAGCTGTTTCCGGAGACGGTATTATCGGGCTTGATACTCTGGTGGACTATGTGCATCTCACGGAAAAGAGTCAGGAAGTTGTTGCCCAGGAAATTTTGAAGGCCCTTCATGGATATGGATTACTTCCAGAGGTCTCTATGGCTGATGTTGAGCTTGCCAGAATCCCAATTGAGAAGAAGTTCTGGGCACTCCGAGATGTCTACGCTGCTGATCTCAATTATAACATGGCTATGGTTATGCACCAATATGAGCGGATTGATATCTTGTACGATGAGGCTATAAAAAATTTTACCCGTGCGGCTAAGGAAGATCCCTCTATGACAGAGGAGTGCCGGAACAGGATTCTCCTGTATAAAGAAATCCACCCGGTTGTGCAAGCCTATCGAGACCTCCTGCATGCCGATAAGTTTGGACTTCGGGAGAAGAAGTACACGCAAGAGGAGGCGCAGCGAATTGTCTCTATGTACAGGGAGATGATCCGTCAGGTGAAGACCCCCGGACTTACGCGTGAGGAATTTGCAAAGAAAATCCCTGATCCTCCATTTCAGCAGAGTAAATGACATGATGAACTGGTCGTGACTGGCTCATTGATTACAGATTATAACTCGGTGTACGAGAAGAAAAGGCAATTGAATTATGTTCATGCCGCAGCTGAATAATGATAATAACGGTAATCGTGCGGGTCTGCTGTTGGCTGTAATGGCATTCTTTGTTTATTCTAGTTCACTTTGGAACGGTTTTGTCTGGGATGACGCTGTGGTAATCCTTGCCAATATCCCTCGAATTACAAACCCTCTCGATATTTTAAGCAGTATTGATTCCGGGCGCTCAGTGGATGTCGCACCATATTATCGCCCTTTGACGCAGATGTCATTCTACCTTGAATACCGACTGCATGGTTTAAATCCCTTTCTTGTAAGATTTTTTAGTCTGTTGCTGCATTCCTGTAACACATTTCTTGTTTACCGTGTCGCTTTAACCATACATGGCTGGCGCAGGGCGGCTATATTTACTTCACTTTTGTTTGCCATCCATCCCATTCATGCCGAGGCTGTTGACTTCAATTCAGCAAGAAGTACATTACTTGTTACTTTGTTTAGTTTGCTTGCTTTATTGCTGCATCGTAAGGCGGTTGAAAACAATATGTTTTCGTTTGCACTTGCAGGTGCTTTAGCTGCCATGGCAGGCTTTTTATCAAAGGAAACCGGGCTTGGAGTGATTCCCTTTATTGCTGCTATCGAATTATCTCAGTGGCGCAATGATTCTTTTGTAAAGCGCAATTCAATTGTCAGGATGCTTCCCTATATAGCTGTCACCTTATTGTATTGGGTGCTCAGAAACAAGGCGCTTGCTGCTGTTGATGTAAAGTTGGAAATCTTCCCCGGCATCTTGTCACGTATGCAATACAATGCTTATATTATTCCAAAGTATCTTTTTTCCCTGATCTGGCCGGTTAATTTGAGTCCGTTTTATCTTATACCGGAAGAGTTGCAGCCGATTGCTCTAAGGTTATGTCTGTTTTGGGGGATAATTGTTTTTGCTTTGTGGTGGCTGATAAAGCACAGCGGTAGGGCAACTGTTTGTTTCGGGTTGGCATGGCTGTTGATGTTCTGGCTGCCTGCCAGTGGTGTTGTTGATATTCCAAGCTCACCAGTCGCCGACCGGTATTTTTACATGCCGGTTATTGGTTTATGGCTTCTGGCAGGTTGGCATCTGGCGCAGTTTCTTTCTGCTGAAACAGGTGGTCAAAAATTCCGCCATATTGTAGTGATTGCCCTCTTTATATGCCTTGCGGGGCTGACACTCAGGCAGAACGGTTACTGGAAAAATGGTGTTACCGTTTTTTCTCGAGTGTTGCAATTTGCCCCGGAAAGTGTGTATGCATATCATAATCTTGGCTGTGCCTATCTGGAGGAACAAAAAAATCTTCCTTTGGCAGAAAAAGCTTTTATGAAGGCGTTGCTGCTGGATCCAACATTTCCACGCCTGCAGGATGAACTGGGCAAAATAAGAATGCTGCAGGGCGATAAATACGGAGCTTTACAATACTATGGCGAGGCAATCAGGCAAAATCCGCTTGATGCTGAAGCCCATCTCAACAGTGCCATATTATTGGAAAAACTATCACGTTTTGAAGATGCAATAGTTGAATATCAGCGTTTTTATGCCTGCCCGGGCTGCGAGTTGGATGGAGCAAGAGCCGGTCTGGTCAACAAGGTAGCTGAGCTTGCCGGATTGATTGAAAAGCGTGATTCCATTTCTAAATCAAAGCATCTTTTTCGTTAGCATCTTCGCCGCAAGCCTCTCTGCCTTGACGGCAGCTACAATCTGAACAGGAATTTAATGTTTCTGCGGCAGATTGCCGAGCAAGCGTAGCGCTTTTTCATTATTCGGCTCAATCTGCAATGCTTGTGTCAGAGCTTCAAATGCTTCTTTGTGCCTGTTTTTTACGGCTAACATTGCGCCAAGATTTATCAATGAAACAACATAGTCTGGTTTAGCCTTGACTGATTCAGAAAAGCACCATAGTGCATCATCAATTCTGCCCGCATCGAGATATGCCTTGCCAAGGTTATTCAGCGCCATCCAGTTGTTGTCTGTTGCGTTTAAGGCATGTTCAAAGACCGTGAGACTGTTTTTCCATATTCCGATCTGACGCCAGGTAATTGCTGTTGATGTTGCAATTATACTGATCGCAAAAAATACAAGAATCTCCTTCTGGTACTTCAGCCTCCCCGTTACATCCGTTATTCCCCATGCAATTATGATGAACAAGCCGACGTGCGGCATATAGCTGAATCGGTCTGCCATGGCTTGAAACCCGGCTTGAGTCAGCCCGATAACCGGCAACAGGCAGATCAAAAACCAGCACCAGCCGACCGGCAGGTAGCGATACGTGTATCTGAATCTAATTACAACAGCTGATATGATCGCTAGAATAATGAGTGAACAGATAACCTGCCAAAGTGGAAATGATGCCGGCATCGGGTAATATACTGCAAGGTCGTGGGGGTAGAGTGTTTTCAATATATATTGTGCGTAGGATATGACTGCGTTTTCAATACGGAGAGTTATGGAATGTGTCGCTGTCGTTGGCATGGCTCCGGCGTTGTTTTGTCCGTAGATTGTAATAATTGATGATGCTATGGAAAGGGTGATGAACGGGGTTTTATCTAATAAAGCAGCTCGTATAGCACTGAAGGAGAGTGTCGGATGAGATGGAAACTTCCAGTAATCAATAAGCAGCATGATAACGGGAAGTGTGACAAGCATCGGTTTTGACATAAGCCCAAGAATGAAGCAGAAGAGTGAGAGCAGATAGAATACCGGTTGACGTTTAGCGTCTGATAGTTGTGAGGATCTCTTGTGCTCAACATAAAATATCAGCGTTAAAAAGCCAAGTAGCGTGCTTAACACATCTTTTCGCTCTGCTGCCCAGGCTACTGATTCGACGTGCATGGGGTGCAAAGCAAACAGCGCTGCGACAAATGCGCTCTGCCACAGTTGTCCGGTTAATCGAAAAAGGAATATCAATAACAGTATGGTTGAGCCGGTATGAATTAAAACACTTGAAAGATGATGCCACCCTGGGTTCATGCCAAATAGCTGAACATCAAGCATATGTGAAAGCCAGGTAAGTGGTTGCCAGTAAAAGTAGTCGACCGATGTGAATGCCCATATAACGCTGCTGCCGGTCAAGCCTCCCCTTACGTGCGGATTTTCGTAGATATAGGCCTGGTCATCTAGGTTTATGAAGGCGTGACTACCTGTCTGCCAGTAAACTGCCAGTGTTATCAATGCTACTATGAACGACGTTATAGTAAGCTTTTTATTCATTCCGGCTGCCCCGTCACGATCAATCACGCTCAAATTCGTTTCTATAGTCTTTCAGTAATTGAGGGGCCTGTCGTGATTTTTCAAGATAACAGTTGCCAATGGCAAGTGATTCAATATCAGTCCCCATAAAACAGCGAAAGGCGTCTTCCGGGGTGCAGACAATAGGTTCACCGCGCACGTTGAAGCTGGTATTCACCACGACAGGACAACCTGTTTTCTTCTTGAATAGAGAAATAAGAGCATGATAGCGAGGATTTGTGTCTTTATGTACAGTTTGAATTCTGGCTGAATAATCGACATGAGTTACGGCAGGAATCTCTGAACGGATGCAGTTAAGCTGGTCAATGCCGAATAGTTTTTGCTCATCGTCAGCCATAGTGCGGCGTTTGTCAGTGGCTACGTCGGCGCAGAGCAGCATATACGGGCTGTCAGTAGTAAGCTCAAACCACTTGTCGGCATCCTCGCTTAAAACTGACGGCGCAAATGGTCGGAATGATTCTCTGAATTTAACTTTATGGTTCAGTTGTGACTGCATTGCCGCAGAGCGGGGGTCGGCAATTATAGAACGGGCACCGAGCGCTCTTGGACCATACTCCATGCGTCCCTGAAACAGTCCGACCGCTTTTCCGCCAATAAGGTCATCGACACATTTTTGCAACACTCTCTCATCATTTACGACTTCAAAAACAGCACCCAGAGTGTTCAGTCTCTCTTCAATATCATTCTGTGAAAAGGAGGGTCCGAGATACGCACCTTTCATTTTGTCTGTTCTGCCATCAGCCGGTGTTCGCTCATGGCCAAAATTGAGGTGATATGCTGCCAAAGCTGCACCGAGCGCCCCACCGGCATCGCCAGAAGCCGGTTGTATCCAGACTTTTTTAAATGCCCCCTCCTGGACAATTTTGCCGTTTGCCACGCAATTGAGCGCAACGCCACCTGAGAGGCAGAGATTTTTTTGCCCGGTTGTTGCGGCAATGTTTCTGGTTATACGTACTATGATGTACTCGATAACAACCTGAATTGATGCTGCGAGATCCATATGTCGAGTCGTAAGCGGTTCATCAGGAGTGCGTGCCGATCCACCGAAAAGTTCATTAAACCTGCTGTTTGTCATGGTAAAACCGGTGCAGTAGTCAAAATAATCCATATTAAGTCGAAATGAGCCGTCTTCTTTGATATCGATCAGATGATCCCTGATGGTTGCGACATACCGGGGTGTCCCATATGGCGCCAGGCCCATGAGCTTGTACTCGCCTGAATTGACTTTAAAGCCGGTGTAATAGGTAAACGCAGAATAGAGAAGGCCAAGTGAATGTGGAAAGTGGATCTCCTGCAGTATTTCAATATCGTTGCCTTTACCCACAGCAACTGAAGTGGTTGCCCATTCACCAACACCATCCATCGTTAAAATTGCCGCTTCATTATATGGGGAAGGATAAAATGCGCTTGCCGCATGACTCAGATGATGTTCTGAAAATAATACCGTTGGTGACCGATCATTTTTTTCACGGTGAAATGAAAGCTCGTGCAGCAGGGTGTCTTTAAGAAACAGCTTGTCTTTCAACCATAAAAGCATGGAGGTTGAGAAAGAGGTAAAACCTTTTGGAGCAAAGGCGAGATATGTTTCCAGCAAGCGCTCAAACTTGAGAAACGGCTTATCATAGAAGACAATATGATCGAGATCGACAGCGGTTATACCAGCTTCGCCCAAACAGTATTCCATGGCATAATGGGGAAAACGTGGCTCATGCTTTATTCTGGTAAAACGCTCCTCTTGGGCAGCAGCTATGATTTCACCGTCTTTGAGAAGCGCACAGGCACTGTCGTGGTAATATGCTGAAATTCCAAGTGTGAACATAGACTCTCTTTAAAACAGTGTGTAGATAAAAGGTGCAACCACAGAGTTCTGTGCGACCGCCAGCAGAATACCGAACAACGCCATGATTACAATTATCGGAACAAGCCAGAACTTTTTGCGCTGCATGAGAAATTCAATGAATTCCTTAATAAATTCCATTAGTAACCTCGTAAATTAATACTGTTTGCGGAATGATTCTTTCCAGGTTGTGCCATTAGTACGGTTTTGCCAGTATGATGCTGCTTTGTCGTCATAGTGCAACTGTAAAAGATCTTTGCCGAACAGCTTGAGAGCAAGGGCGGTAGGGATAACGGCGAGGAGATAAATCAGGCCAAACATCAGCGGGTTTGTAAATTTGTGCATAAAATTCCCTACACCAATGCACGCGTCAACAATTTTACGAAGAATTTTGGCCTCAAGCAATGCAAGGGTAACCAGCAAAGTTGCAAGTACAGCTACAGATGGCAGATGTTTGCCACGAACGAGCAGTACGGCATAAAGCAATGCGGCAATACCGGCCAACAGAAAGCCGGATTTCCGGTAATTTGTGTTCTGTGTGGCGCCCATTTCATGATAGTTCAATGTGTACTTCATAATATCCCTCATCTTATTCCAATTCCAGATCAAAGCGTCTTCTTCCGTCTGTGACCTCGTCAGAAACCATGCAATAAAAAATCTATGGCTGAAAACAGTTCATCACGCTTGGAGGCGAGGTTGCCAATCTTTTTTCCTAGTTCAGTTACCGGGAACGATGCGATTTCAGGAATGGATGCAAATACATCCTGCTCATTTATTTTAAACACCGGGCAAAGCTTTGTTATTCCAGCTCTTTGAGCCGATATGAGAACAAGTGGAATTATCATTCGTGTTTTGAGGTCGTTGTGCAGATTATGTTGTATATCAAGCAGGTACGGTATTTCTTGACAAGAAGTTTCCTCAGCGTTTATGTAAATATCAAGCTGAGCCATCAAAAACTCCTGTGCTTCTCTGCAAAAATGCCGTTACGATCAATGCGTTCATTATATGCCTCGATGCCTTCTTTGTTTTCATCAAGCCATTCTTGCTGGAGCCTGATCTTTAACTTGGCCAGAAGTGCCTCTTCAAATGTTTCCGAAAGGTTGACACTATGTTCTTTCGCTATCCTCACAAGGTCTGAATTTGCGGTTACATTAACCGCTTTTTTCAAGGCTGATGAGTTGTAGTTTAGATGGGTCTGCATGATTGCCTCCTTTATTGACTGTGCGCATATTATACGTGCATAAATTGTTGTTTCAATATTTTTTTGCATATAAAATCAGCGGGGTCTAGTTTTACTGCTTTTTACTAAGGTTCGTGCATTGATGTGGTGGCGGAATTTTAAGGTTTTTTTGTTCAATACATGAACTGATTATGCTATAAAATTCAGTAAATGAAATGGTTGCTGTTTATATCAATGATGTTGGATGGAGACTATGACTGAAGCGCAGAGACCGAGTGAAACAATATCTGAAGATGAAACCTACCCCATAGAGCCACGCTATCACCCTCTTCATAAAATTCCTCGAAAAATGTATGATTTTTTTGCTTCAGCAAAACTTGCCATGTTCCTGCTGGTTGTTATTTTAGCCTGCTGTCTAGCGGGGGTGACAATTGTACGAGATAAGAAGGCGTGGGATGTTATCTTTTCTACGCTCTGGTTTAATGGACTATTGGTGTTGCTAATTGTTAATGTTGCCTGCTGCTTTTTTGGTAGAATATGGGGGCGGCGGGTCACACTCGTTTCGTTTGGAATGATTTTATTTCATCTTAGTTTTGTGACGATGTTTGCTGGAATAATCTACAATAGTTTTTTTTATTTCAGAGGTTCACTCAGGTTGACGGAGGGTGAAGTGCTGCCAAATGGCGATACGCAGAGTTATGACTCCATTGATAAGGGACGTTTCTTCGCATTTTCAAAATTAAAAGGAGAAACAACACTTATCAAGATGCACAGGGGGTACAGAGTTGCAGGTGATGATAAACGGGCGGCGTACGAGATAGCTGTAGGTTCAGGCCCAATGAAAAAAGAAGCCATTATCTATCCTACAAAGAATCTGGAATATAGGGGATTTGGTTATTTTCCCGAGAAAGAAGGGTATTCGGCGCTTGCTGTTATTTATGATAAACAGGGTCATGAAGTGTATGGAGGCTTTTTAGCCCTGCAAAGTTTCAAAAGCGACAAAGACAGTTCCTATATGTATTCGATTGGTACTAAAGATAGTCCCACTGTTGTCAATTTTCCACCAGAACCGAATATGCCTGTATTGGCGATGAATCTTGCTTATAGTCCTGATAAAAATACTGAAAAAAAGGGGGATATTTATTTTGATGTGTATCCGGTTGTCAAGGCAGGATCGAAAGGAACGGACATACCACTTTCTTCAGGTAAGGTTGCAGTGGGAGCAAAGTTTGATACAGGCAATGGTGCACTTGAGGTTAAGGAAATCCGCTATTGGACTGCAATGATGGTACGTTATGAACCCGGTAAGCCAATAATTTTAACAAGCTTGTGGATTGGGTTGTTTGGAGTAACGCTGACAACTCTGGCCAGGATGTTCAAGAAGAAGCCTGTAATTTACAGTGCATAAACATTTCTGAAACTTTTCTGTGAGAATATGAATCCGCATGTCACACTAAACAAATTTGAAAGAATGCTGCTTCCTTTGCTTGCATTGACAACGCTGGTTGTTTTTAGTGGCGTGTTTTGGAATGATTTCGTCGCATTTGATGATGATATTTTTGTGTACGCAAACCAGAATATTGCGTCCGGGGTGAATTTAGAAACCATACGTTGGGCTTTTACAACAGGGTACGAGGCAAACTGGGTTCCGCTGTCGCTTCTCTCTCATGCTTTGGATGTTCAGCTTTTTGGTTTGAATCCTGCCGGTCATCATGCGGTTAATCTGTTGTTGCATGTTGCCAACAGCGCCTTGCTGTTTTGTTTTCTCAAGCGCGCTACCAATTCTCCGTGGGAAAGTGCTGCAGTTGCCGCTTTGTTTGCTCTGCATCCCTTGCATGTTGAGTCAGTTGCCTGGGTGGCGGAACGTAGAGATGTTCTCAGTACATTTTTTATGATGCTTTCGCTGTATTGCTACACTCTCTATGCAGAAGCCAGAAGTATTAAAAAATATATTGTTACTCTGGGAATATTTATGCTTGGCTTGTTATCAAAGCCAATGCTGGTAACTCTGCCACTTGTTTTGCTGTTGCTCGATTGGTGGCCGCTGAATCGTTTGATCTGTTCCGACAAAACGCTCGCTTGGAAAAAATTTGTTCGGCTTATTGTTGAGAAAATTCCGTTTTGTATTTTGTCACTATGCTCCAGTATTATCACCTACCGGGTTCAACAAGCCGCAGGAGATTTGCCGCAGGGGTACACCTTTATATCGCGACTGGGAAAAGCGTGTATTGCCTATACAACGTATTTGTATAAATTGCTCTGGCCGGTAGATCTGGCAGTGTTGTATCCTTTCTCAAAGTATCCTCCTTCAAATGCGAGAATGTTACTTTCAGCAGCTTTTCTCATAGTTGTTACAGTACTGGTATTCTGGCTTTACAAGCGCTATCCCTTCTTGATAACCGGTTGGATGTGGTTTGGGATTACATTTCTACCGGTAATAGGGTTGATTCAGATTGGTCAGCATTCGGCTGCGGATCGCTATACGTACGTTCCTCTTACAGGAATGTTTATCGTAATGGTGTGGGGCTTGAAATATCTCTTTGCGAAGTGCAATTATCGAAATGTTTTTCTTTGTGGAATAGCCGTTTGTGTCGGCTGCAGTATGATGTGGTGTACGACAAAACAGATTTCATACTGGAAAAATAGCGAAACACTTTTTAAGCATACGCTTGATGTGACAGAAGGGAACTGGGTTATTCATAGTAATCTTGGGTTGGTCTATCTCAATGAAGGACGGATTGATGAGGCTTTATGGCATTTACAGCAGTCGATTAAAATAAAGCCCTCATATTCTCTGGCGTACCTCAATTTGGGTGCTGTCTACATGGCTACCAAGGAGTATGAAAAAGCTGTTGACGCTTTTATTTGGTCGTTGCAGTTTGATAATTTAAGTCCAAAGGCTCATTATGGTTTGGGCGTTGCATATGTCGGGCTTGGAAAGCTGGATTTAAGTATGAAGCAATATCAGATTTTAGAACAGTCAGGTTTGCCCTCAGCTGTAGCACTGCTTGAAATAATAACTGCATCTGCTGCTGGTACGTCACGATAATAAAATGGTTTAAAAATAAACGCACTATTCAACCAGGGAGAAAGTATTATGTGCAAGACAACATCAGTAATAGCAGTGATCGTATCAATCATTATTTCAGCCAGCGTATTTGCGGAGGAATTGAAAAAACCGTCTGCCGGCAAACTTAAGAACGAGATAACCAATTATCACCAGACGGGGCCTATTGATCCAAAAGATGCCGGTAATTATGGTATGGATAATTCGGTAAAAAAGAAAAAACTGGATAATTACCCGTCTGTAACTATTGGCGAAGCATTCGGGAAATACAGCTATTTCAAAACAGGTGACTGGAAAGTAACCCAACTGCCAGTGCATAAAACGTATGTCGACTTTACCGGTATGTTTAAAAAAGATTTTTTCAGTTTTATGTCAAGCGATAAAGGTGTGTCCCAACAGGGGGTAGAAATAAAATTTGTGGTATATGAAGACGGACGACTCGCTGTTGCCATGATTTCAAAAGTACAGATTATGACGGATGGGATGATCAAGCGCTATCCGATTGAAGATGCTAAATCAATACTGGATAAAATTTATGCAAATAAAGAAATCAAGTTCTGATTGTACGAACATGTTTACCGTTATAGTCGAAACAGCGCTTTTTCAAAAATCTACAAAAGGAACTACTGCATGCCAATAATATCTATGTTTTACGGCATTATAATTCGTATGTACCTCCTAGATAACAAGCATCATAGCATTCCACATATTCATGCAAAATATGTCGAGTTTGAAGTATCGATACGGATTGATGATGGGGAAATACTAGCAGGAGAGTTGCCTCGCAAACAGTTGCGACTTGTCCAAGCATGGATAGAACTACACCACGATGAACTGATGGCAGACTGGGAACTTGCCGTGAGCGGTGAGCCCCCATACAAAATCATACCACTATGAGGTGAAGCCATGTACTGGGATGTTTTAACTGTGAAACCGCTTCCCGACTATTGCATTTTTGTTGAAATAAAAGACGGAAGGACTGGTGTTTTTGATGTAAAGCCATATCTTGAAGTGGGTATTTTTAAAGAACTAAAGAATATTGATTACTTCAATCAGGTAGGCATAATGTTTGGGGCAGTAACATGGCCAAATGAACAGGATATCTCTCCTGAAACATTATTGGCTGAGTTACAATGAACGTATACAATACGTATTATTTGTAATTTTTGAATTAACTCAGAGAAGCCTTGATGTTATGGCTTTGAAAGCTCCTTAATTCTGTTTTGAGCATGTTCCCTGCCGCCTGGGATGTCGTCACTCCCTGGTGAAGTCAGGTAAAAGAGGTAGTCGGTTATCGCTTCTTTCGGTCTGCCCAGTTTTTCAAGAGTTATTCCTCTGTTTAGTCGCGCTTCCTTGTCATAAGGATATACTTCAATCGCTTTACTGTAGCTGTGCATTGCGCTATTCAGATCTTCTTTGTTCAGTTTAATATTTCCAAGAAATGTGTAGATCATCGGGAAATTAGGGTCTATGGAAACAGTCTTTTCAAATGCCTGTTCGGCACGTTCGGTGTTCTGAAATTTACCTTGGCTGTAATACGCTTTACCCAATCCTGCCAAGGCATGAACATTATCCGGGTATTGTTCTACAAAACGGGTATATAGCGTTAGATTATTTTGCCAGTCCAGATTGCGTCGGATGGTTAAGCCCGCTAAAATGATTAGTATTATTGTGGCAACAGCACTGCCGTATTTACGGATAAATGTCTTTTCAAAATGGAAAGCTCTGAATACCTGGTCGATGATGATAAGCCAGAGGCCAATGACTGGAATGTATATAAAACGATCAGCCTGCTGTGCACCAGGTACAAAAACAATTCCGCTGACCGGCAGCCAAAAAAACACAAGCCATGCAAGCCCGAATAATGATGCATAACTGCGACCTTTAGTTAATATCCATGCTAATCCTGAAAGTATGCAGAGCCATGCGCCAGCGAGCGGCAATATAAGAAGATTTAAATCATCTGGAATCATATAGCGATTGGCGAGCGTTGTGGGACAGATAACAGACCAGAGGTAGTTGGGGATGATATATATATTGTTTATCATCCGTGTGCTGAAAGTTGTTGTGATATAGATGGCTTCCAGAGTGTTAGTCCCAATGCCGGGGATAATGCTTGTCTGAATGCCGAGCTTGGAGAGGGTTATCCAACGCATGACGATATAAATTGTCGCTGCTATAAAATATGGGATCAGCCGGAAAGCGGATTGCATTCTGGCACCAGGTACGGTGGACCTAGTTGATTTAATTTCGAGCGCCAGAATAAATGGCAGGATCATGAGAGCAGTTTCTTTGGAAAAAAGACCCGTTAAAAATAAGGTGGCTGCGATAAAGGCATAGTATGTTTTTCCCGTTATCAAACTTTTATTGTGCAGAAGATATGTTGAAATAGAGAAGAAGTAGGCCAACATTGTATTACGGCCACCAGCATTGAAATTCACTCCCTCACTCTGGAGTGGGTGGACAGCAAAGATTAGAGCGGTAAGCATTGCGGCATAAATATTTTCCTTGAACAGCATGCGGGCGAGACGATAGAGCAGAAAGGCATTGATGGAATGCAGGGCAACATTGAATAAACGGATAAACAAGGGGTTAAACCCGTGCAGGCGACCTTCGATGAGGAATGTAAGATAGGTGACTGGCCGGTAAAATGGTAGCAGTTGTGTTTCGTTTGTTGTGTCAATGCTGTTAAAAAGCGAGAGTACTGTGCCTTTGAGTGCTGGATTCTTAAGAATGACGCTATGGTCATCCAATGTAAAGTCATTGCCAAGCGAGTTGGCATACACAAGAAATACTACAATAACTATAAGTAAACCGTAGAGTGTGTCTTTATTTTTTTCATTGAGCATGCAATTGCCCTTTATATTGATATACCGATAAAAAACAGTATCAAATATGAGTGTTTTGGTACAAGGGAAATGTAAAAATATGAAGCTTTCTATCATAATCCCATGCTTCAATGAAAGCTCCACAATTGAAGCTGTTGTAACCGCTGTCAGGAATTCATCGCATCTCGATAAGGAAATTATAATCGTCGACGATTGTTCCACGGATGGTACCTGCGATCTCCTAAAAGCATCTATTGAACCTCACGTTGATCTGGTTATTTATCATAACCGTAATATGGGAAAAGGTGCCGCCCTGCGTAGCGGTATCGCTGTTGCGACCGGAGATGTCGTGATTGTTCAGGATGCTGATCTTGAATATGACCCGAGCGAATACCCAAAGCTTTTAGCACCAATTATCCATGGTAAGGCTGATGTAGTCTATGGCTCCCGTTTTATGGGGGGTGAGGCGCACCGGGTGGTTTATTTCTGGCACATGGTTGGTAATAAAATTATTACATTGTTGTCGAATATTCTGACAAATATAAATCTGACCGATGTGGAAACTGGATATAAGGTTTTCAAAAGATCGGTAATCCAGTCAATTGATATTGAGGAAAACCGTTTTGGCTTTGAACCTGAAATCACCGCCAAGCTTGCCAAAATGAGATGTGTTATTTATGAGGTTGGAGTCTCATATCACGGCAGGACCTATCAGCAGGGGAAAAAAATATGCTGGAAGGATGGTTTCTCAGCAATCAGGTGCATTATTAAATACAATCTTTTTAGATAATCTCAGTCATGTTGCGGAAATTTGAGTAGATGAAATTACCTTCCAAGCAAAGTATGTGTCCTTTCTGCAGTGATTCGCTGTCACTGTTTGCTGAAGGCTTAGCAAACACTTCGGTTTATTATTGCCAAAAATGTCAATGTGGTTTCACTTCGCCCCAGCCAGATGATGAAACATTGCATGCTTTGCATTCAACACAATACTATCGCAATGGTGAGGGGGTTCGTTTTGCGCCACCTGTTGAGTGGCTTGTGGAAGGGATGCGCCGTTGGAGAGTCTACCGCTTATTACGAGTGGTTCAGGTTGGACGGGCGTTGGATATCGGTTGCGGCAGCGGTAAGTTTTTGTGCGCATTACAGTGTGGTGGCTGGGATGTCGCCGGGTTGGAGTTAAATAATGATACGGCGACTGGAGCAAGAGTCGTGCACAACATCAGGGTAGAAACCGAGCTGAGTGCATTTACCGAAAATTCATTTGACCTGATTACTATTACGCATGTGCTGGAGCATGTTCGTGATCCTCGTCAGATGCTGGCTGATTGCGTGCGACTGCTAAAACCTGGTGGTGTCATAGCTGTTGCTGTGCCAAATATTGACAGTTGGCAGGCTCGCTTGACGGGCAGAAACTGGTTTCACCTTGATCTGCCTCGCCATCTCTGGCATTTCAGCGAAGCGTGGTTGTCACACAGCCTGGGTGAGCTTGGTTTTATACAGATAAAAGTCCGGCGGCTTGATTTAGCGCATAATATTTTTGGTTGGCTACAGTCAATGCTCAACAGTTTGGGTTTGCGGCACAATCGATTCTATTCATTTCTGGCCAGTGGTGACCTTGAAACGGGCAATCGGTCTGGATACTTCTCTCTATTCTTCTCGTGCGTGCTCGCTCCATTATTGTTCCCGGCTTCAGTGCTTCTGGCAATTTTGGAGGTAACATTTTGTGCCGGAGGAACCGTGGAGGTTATTGCCAGACGCATAGTAGCTGCATCTGATGCGGATGAGCCGATATGAACGTTTTCTACAGTTATGTGAAAAAATATGATTTGGATATAGCTGTCGGGTTGGTGTTAGTGACGATGCTTGTTTATGCTCGGGTTATCTGGCACGATTTCCTTAATTATGACGATCCGTTCATTGTGACAATGAATGCGAATATTTTGAACGGGTTCAATGCTGCCAGTCTTCGCTGGGCTTTTACGACATCACTGGAAGGTAACTGGATCCCTCTGTCATGGCTTTCCCACATATTGGATATTGAGCTTTTCGGTTTGAATCCGGCGGGGCATCATTTTATGAATGTCTTGTGGCACTGCGCTTCAACACTGTTGTTATTTCTGTTTCTCAATAAAACAACCGGTGAACGCCGGAAGAGCGCTATGGTTGCGTTTCTTTTTGCTCTTCATCCCCTGCATGTGGAGTCCGTTGCCTGGGTTGCCGAGCGTAAGGATGTCTTAAGCGGATTTTTTTGGATGCTCACCCTTTATTGTTATGCAGACTATGCCAGCAAAGGATGCTTCATTCGCTACTTTTTATGTTTAGCCACTTTTGTCCTTGGCCTGTTGGCAAAGCCGATGCTTGTAACTCTTCCGCTGATTTTGCTGTTGGTTGATTTTTGGCCTTTGAAGAGGTTTGAAAATTCTGCCAGCAGAATCGATTTTGCGAAACTACCCCGTTTAGTGTATGAAAAAATTCCGTTTGTGTTGCTGGCAATTGCGGTTAGTTTTATCACCTACCTTACCCAAAAATCGGACGGCGCTGTTTCTGAAAATTATACGATGCTTTCCCGGGCAGGAAAGGCAATTACCTATTACGTCGCCTATCTGGGCAAGTTGATGTGGCCAACAGGGCTTTCAGTATTTTACCCGAGATCTTTTTATCCACCTTCTGTTATGCATATTGCCGGCGCTGCCTTATTCCTTGCAGCGGTGACGCTGTTTGCCTTCATCGTTATGAAACGCCACAGCTATATTCTGATGGGGTGGTTTTGGTATCTTATTACTCTGGTGCCGGTAATTGGATTTATACAGATTGGTTCGCATTCCATAGCAGATCGCTATACCTACATTCCGTTTATAGGTGTATTTACTGTGTTTGTTTGGGGTGGGGCTGCTCTTGCAAATAGGTTTGGTATGGCTGGAATGCCTCTCTGTATTTTTTCAGCTCTATTGATAATCGCAAATATTACCGTTACCTACATTCAGTTAGGTTACTGGAAAAACAGTATTACGCTCTTCAGTCATGCCGTAGAGGTTACAGAATCAAATCATGTGGCGCTTACTAACCTTGGTAATGCTTTGCTTGAAACAGGCAGGTTTGAGGAGTCGATATATTATCTTCAGCTGGCGGTGAAGGAAAGACCGGCAGATACCTTTGCGTTGATGAATATGGGAAATGCCTACCGCCGCATGAATGAACACGAAAAGGCTCTGGAGTCATATTCCAGGGTTTTACTGCTTGAGCCGGGGAGTGAAAAAGGGCATTATGAGATCGGGGTTCAGTATATTGTGATGGGGCAGCAAAATAATTCAGTTAATGAGTACAACATCTTAAAGCAAATGGACTCAAAATTTGCGCCAAAATTGCTAAAGCAGATAATAAAAAAGCCGTCAATAAACTGAAAGGTAGCGTTATGTTGTCTGGTAAAAAACTGGTAGTTGTTATGCCCGCATACAATGCGGAAAAAACACTGCGGCAGACCTATTCCGAGTTACCTCATGAGTATATTGATCATGTTGTGCTGGTGGATGATGCTTCCCGTGACAATACAGCACGAGAAGCAGAGAGTTTAGAAATTAAAACCATCATTCATACTGCAAACTGCGGCTATGGCGGTAATCAGAAAACCTGCTACCGTGCAGCTCTGGAGCTTGGCGCTGATATTGTCGTGATGCTACACCCTGATTATCAGTATTCTCCACGGCTGGTCACCGCCATGGCATCAATGATCGCTTCTGGTCATTATGATGTTGTGCTGGCATCGCGTATTCTGGGAGTGGGCGCACTGAAAGGTGGTATGCCGCTTTACAAATATGTTGCCAACCGTTTTTTGACTGCGTTTGAAAATATTCTTCTCGGCCAAAAACTTTCCGAATATCATACCGGTTATCGTGCTTTTTCCCGCAAGGTGCTGGAAACTCTTCCGCTGGAAACAAATTCCGATGATTTTATTTTTGACAATCAGATGTTGGCTCAGGCTGTGTGGTACGATTTTTCAGTTGGTGAAATCAGCTGCCCGACAAGATACTTTGCAGAGGCGTCATCAATAAATTTCAGACGTAGCATGGTTTATTGTTTCGGGGTGCTGTGGACTGCTTTAAAGTTCAGGCTGGCCAGGTGTGGTGTGAAGTCAGCCCTTTTTGGTTTAGTAACCTGTGATAGTAGGTCATCGG
>JAYTVV010000043.1:0-4925 GCA_043743795.1 Geobacteraceae bacterium | reverse complement strand
TCCTGATTCTTACCACTCTCTTCTGGGCCGGCAATTTTGTGCTGGGCCGGGCGGTGAACACGGTCATTCCCCCCATCACCCTGTCGTTTTGGAGATGGGCCCTTGCACTTCTCATCCTTCTGCCATTTTCCCTGCGGCACCTGATTTCCCAACGAGACCTGATCCGAAGGAACCGCAAGAACCTGATTCTTTTCGGAATACTGGGGATCTCCTGTTTCAATACGTTTGTCTATATCGGTCTCCACTCCACAACCGCTACCAACGCGCTGCTCTTGAATTCAATCATTCCGGTGCTGATTGTCATCATCTCCCGGGTATTCGCGGCAACCCCGGTTTCACGAACACAGGCCGCCGGGATACTGATGTCTCTTGCGGGGGTTGTCACCATTATTTGCCGAGCCGATATCGGTCGTTTACTGGCATTGCGGGTTAACGGAGGGGATTTGTGGGTACTCCTGGCAGTCGTCTGCTGGGCCGTTCACAGCTTCCGCCTGCGACTGCGTCCTGCCGAACTCCATCCCTTGAGCTTTCTTACGGCCATCATCGCTATCGGCCTCGCCTTCATTTTTCCGTTTTATCTCTGGGAAATTATCCGCGGCGGCCGGGTTACCCTCGATCTTGTGTCCTGTGGAAGCCTGCTGTACGTTGCGTTTTTTCCATCGGTGCTGGCATATCTCTTCTGGAATCAAGCTGTTGTCGAGCTGGGACCAAACAAGGCTGGACTGTTTATTCATCTGATGCCGGTCTTCGGGACCATTCTGTCGATTGTGTTTTTGGGGGAATCGCTGCAGCTGTTTCATGTGGCAGGAATAGGTTTGATCTCTCTCGGAATTTATCTGACCACTGCAAGCCGTGGAGTTTGATGCCATGTTACTAAAAAGGTGGCAAAGAGATCAGGCCGCTTTGTGATAAGAGTAACGTTAGAATCCGCATGGACTGTATGCCTGATTCAAAAGGCAGCCAATCGGCCGCCTTTCTAATTTCTTAGCTGCGATGTACTTCTAAGTTACACACTCTCAATCAGCAGTCATCTGTCGCAAACTGGTGATGTCCCGTAACGGTGGTGCCCCAAACAACCGGTTGTATTCACGGCTGAACTGGGAAGGGCTCTCGTAGCCGACCTGGAAGGCTGCGGTGGCGGCATCCATCCGTTCTGCCAGCATCAGGCGCCGGGCTTCCTGCAGGCGCAGCTGCTTCTGGAATTGTAACGGGCTGAGAGCAGTCATGGAGCGGAAGTGGTGATGAAAGGTGGAGCTGCTCATGCGGACCTGCGCTGCCAGGTCCTCGATACTCAACGGCTGAGAGTAGTTGCCCTTCAACCAATCGATGGCCCGCGCTATCTGATGACTCTGACTCCCGGCCGACGCTATCTGCCGTAGGCGTTCACCTTGATCACCCACCAGCAGACGGTAGATGATCTCGCGCTGGATGATCGGCGCTAGGATCGGTATGTCCTGCTGTTCGGCCAGCAGGTCGATCAAGCGTTGCATGGCAGTCAAAAGCGGCAGCGTCACCTCGCCGGTTGCCATGCCACGGCCGGATTGCTGTACGCGCGGTGGGGGCAGGTTGCTGTCCACCATCAGTTGTGAAATCTCGCGCTGGTCAAGCATCAGTCGGAGCCCCAGGTAGGGCTTTGCCGGGCTGGCCTCGATAATCTGCACCACCGTGGGTAGATGCACCGACGTGATCAGGTAATGGTGTGGGTCATACACATAGGTGTCATCCCCCAGCATGACGCGTTTGGCCCCCTGAGCAACCAGGCATAAGCTCGGTTCGTACATGCCGGTGACCGGTTCAGTCGGTTCGGTCCGCCGAAACAGTGACAAACCCGGGACCGCGCTTGTGTGTAACTCGCCATTTTCGGTCAATCGGGCAATGTTTTTTCCCAATGCCTCGATTGCAACTTCCAAACCGTTATTGTCAGTATTCTCCATAATAGCCTCACCTCGCCTCAATTATCTCTACTCAAATAGTATCCATCCCCACGCTGCGTTACAACCATTATCCGGGTATCCGGATTATTAGGCAATAAGTCAGCAGGATTGGTCTACCGGTCTGTTCTTTTCCAGGAGTAGGGTACAATTATCTACAGGCAGTAACAGTGAAAAGGAGAATGCAATGCAAAAACGAATATTGGGAAACAGTGGTCTGGAAGTTTCGGCACTCGGGCTTGGTTGCATGGGAATGAGCTTTTCCTACGGGCCGCCCAAAGACAAGCAGGAGATGATCGCGTTCCTCCGGACCGCCGTGGAACGTGGAGTCACTTTCTTCGATACCGCCGAGGTCTATGGCCCTTTCACCAACGAGGAATTGGTCGGTGAGGCGCTGGCGCCCCTGCGTGACCGGGTCGTGATCGCCACCAAGTTTGGTTTCGATACCAGTGTCGATCCGCGGGCGATGAAGGGGGGGGGGCGGTCCTGAACAGCCGACCGGAGCATATTAAGCAGGTGGCCGAGGCCTCGCTCAAGCGGCTCCGCATCGATGTCATTGATCTGTTCTATCAGCACCGCGTTGACCCGAACGTGCCGATTGAAGACGTGGCCGGAGCGGTCAAGGAGCTGATCCAGGAAGGGAAGGTGAGGTATTTCGGTCTGTCCGAGGCCGGGGTGCAGACGATTCGTCGTGCCCATGCCGTCCAGCCGGTAACGGCGCTGCAGAACGAATACTCGCTGTGGTGGAGGCGCCCAGAGCAGGAGATTCTGCCGACGCTGGAAGAACTGGGGATCGGTCTGGTGGCCTACAGCCCGCTGGGTAAGGGCTTCCTCACGGGTAAGATCGACGAAAGCACGACCTTCGACAGTACCGACTTCCGCACCACCCTGCCGCGCTTTACCGCCGAGGCCCGCAAGGCCAACCAGGCCATGGTCGACCTGCTGGGCATCATCGCCGTACAGAAGAATGCCACCCCCGCCCAGGTAGCGCTGGCCTGGCTACTGGCCCAGAAACCGTGGATTGTGCCGATTCCGGGCACTACGAAGCTGAATCGCTTGGATGAAAACAACGGCGCGGTGGACATTGAACTGACCGCCGCCGATCTCCGCGAGATCGATGACGCCGCTGCCCGGATCACGGTGGAGGGGGCGCGTTACCCTGAGAAGCTGGAGCAGATGACCAATCGTTGAATTATCAAATCATTAGAGGAGAAAACACCATGTACAAAGCAAAAGCCTATTCAGCCGCCAGCGCCACATCACCATTGGCTGGCACCACGATTCCGCGCCGCGATGCGACGGAACGCGACGTTAAAATTGAGATCCTTTTCTGCGGCATCTGCCACTCCGACCTTCATACGGTCCGCGACGAGTGGCACAGCGTCATGCCCACGACCTACCCCTGCGTCCCCGGGCATGAGATCGTCGGTCGGGTTACCACGGTCGGTTCCGCTGTCACGAATTTCAAAGCGGGCGACCTGGTGGGGGTCGGCTGCATGGTCGATTCCGACCACACCTGTCCCAACTGCCACGATGGTCTGGAGCAGTTCTGCCCCGGTTCGACCTTCACGTACAATTCCCCGGATAAACACCTGGGTGGGGTGACCTACGGTGGTTACTCGGAAAGCATCGTCGTGGATGAGCGCTTCGTGCTGCGCGTCCCTGCCAACCTGGATCTGGCCGGGGTTGCGCCGCTGCTCTGCGCCGGGATCACGACCTATTCGCCTATCCATCGCTGGGGTGATATTAAGGGCAAGAAGGTCGGCATCGTCGGCCTTGGCGGACTGGGGCACATGGGGGTCAAGTTTGCCAAAGCATTCGGAGCCCATGTCGTGGTTTTCACCACATCACCCGGCAAGAAGGAGGATGCGCTCCGCCTGGGCGCCCATGAGGTTATAATTTCCAGCAATGCCGAAGAGATGAAAAAGCATGCCGGTACGTTCAACTTCATTCTCGACACCATTGCTGCCGATCATGATATCAACGCCTACATTAACATGCTGGTGCGTGACGGCAACATCACCCTGGTCGGCGCTCCGGAAACACCACTCCAGGTCTCTGCTTTTGCCCTGTTGTTTGGCCGTAAAAGCCTCTCTGGCTCGCTGATAGGTGGCATTGCAGAAACTCAAGAGATGCTTGACTTCTGTGCGGAACACAACATCACCTCGGATGTGGAAATTATCCCGATCCAGAAGATCAACGAAGCGTATGGGAGAATGGTCAAATCCGATGTGAAATACCGTTTCTCCATCGATATGGCTTCGCTCAAGGCTGAGTAAGTACGCTATTGACGATATCGATTGTATGGGCGAGGATAGCCCGCATGATGTAGCACAAGAATCAGAATTTATCCGGGAGGGAATCAATATGAAGGTAGTGGCATTTAACGGCAGCCCTAACAGGGAAGGCAATACCTGGCATGCCCTGAAGATGGTGGCGGTGGAACTGGAGGGGGCGGGGATCGAAACCGAGATCGTACATGTTGGCAACAAGACCATCCGTGGCTGTACCGCCTGCGGCATGTGTTTCAAAAACAGGGACGAGAAGTGTGTCCTGCCGGGTGACGAGGTCAACGAGTGGATCCAGAAGATGAAAGCCGCGGACGGGATCATCCTCAGCTCGCCGGTGCATTACGCCGCCATCGCGGGTACCATGAAATCGTTTTTGGACCGTGCCTTTTATGTGACCGGTGTCAATGACGGTATGCTGCGCCACAAGGTGGGCGCTGCGGTGGTGGCGGTGCGTCGTTCGGGCGGCGTGACGACCTTCGATCAACTGAACAATTTCATCACCTATGCCGAGATGCTGATGCCCACCACCAACTACTGGAACGTGATCCACGGCCGCAGCCCGGGAGAGGTCACACAGGACCTGGAAGGGGTGCAGATCATGCGGGTACTGGGGAAGAATATGGCCTGGCTGATGAAGCTGGTGGAGCACGGCAAAGGCACGATCACCCCGCCGGAGCGGGAGAACAAGATCTACATGAATTTC
>JAYTVV010000042.1:0-17569 GCA_043743795.1 Geobacteraceae bacterium | reverse complement strand
TTCAGGTGGGATTTGCGTTTGGCGACACAATTCTAACCGATTTGAAGCACTGCCGTGACTCATTTTAAAAAGCGAAAAATATTATACGTTATCCTTTTTCATCTGCATCATCGCATCGAACGCCCGCTTGGCGGCGTCAGGGTCAGGGTCGGATATCGCCTGGATCAGGGCAACCGGGGTAATCTGCCACGACAGGCCCCATTTGTCCCTGCACCAGCCGCAGTTACTCTCTTCTCCACCGTTGCCGACAATGGCGTTCCAGTAACGATCCGTTTCTTCCTGGTCAGCGGTTGCGACCTGAAACGAGAATGCCCAGTTGTGCTTAACCTCGGGTCCGCCGTTGAGCCCGAGACAGGGAATTCCCATCACAGTAAACTCGACCGTCAACACATCACCTTTCTTTCCGGCCGGGTAGTCCCCCGGCGCCAGGTGCACCGCGTCAACTGATGAATCAGGAAAGGTTGCAGCATAAAACCGCGCCGCGTCCTCGGCGGGAATTCCGGGGACAGTTTACCTAATTCAACAGACGTCCAAAGGAAACCTGTGGGGTCTTGAAATACAGGCCTCCCTTGACTAAACGGGACTTGAGGAGGCGTTGTTGATTAGTTTTCAGGCGCAGGACACACGCAAGAATCAAAATCTTCATTCAAGCACTCTTTGCAGACCCCATTACCTCGACGCGCCGCTTCTATTGTTGCAATGTCGATCTTTTTCATCTGCATCATCGCATCGAACGCCCGCTTGGCGGCGTCAGGGTCGGGATCGGATATCGCCTGGATCAGTGCAACCGGGGTAATCTGCCACGACAGGCCCCATTTGTCCCTGCACCAGCCGCAGTTACTCTCTTCTCCACCGTTGCCAACAATGGCGTTCCAGTAACGATCCGTTTCTTCCTGGTCAGCGGTTGCGACCTGAAACGAGAATGCCCAGTTGTGCTTAACCTCGGGGCCGCCATTCAGGCCGAGACAGGGAATTCCCATCACGGTAAACTCGACCGTCAACACATCACCTTGCTTTCCGGCCGGGTAGTCCCCCGGCGCCAGGTGCACCGCGTCAACGGATGAATCAGGAAAGGTTGCAGCATAAAACCGCGCCGCGTCCTCGGCGTCGCTGTCGTACCAAAGGCAGATTGTGTTCTTAGCATGCGTTGCCATGTCACGTCTCCTTCGTGATGCGCCGCTCTGAAAAAAGTGTCGGTAGTGAGCGGTTAGTGTACCGAACTCTTTACGATTTCTCAGACACCTTCATTCTACTACTCTTTGGCAAAGATATTTATATAAAGTTTCCCGTGTACACCGACTATCTGACAATCCTGAGCGAAGCGGCAATATCGACAGCATAACGAAAATTTAGCCGCTATATTTTCGTCGTTGCTAATGTAGCGAAAAGTCTTTTCCGTAATTTCTTTAATTCAAAAGGCTGCCAATCGGCGCCTTTGCTGTTTCTGCATTCAGTTTATTTCAAACGCTGCGGCAATTCTCGTCTCCGGGTGAGAAGACGTGTGGCCGCTGTACCAAAGTACACATCCCCTGGTTTCTGTCTGTCCACGGCTGATAGCCAATTACAAGCGCATCCCAGACAAATTGCTCATGTTACTGAGAGCACACTGTTGCTTGTTACTGCACTGCTGCCGGTGGAGTCACGACCACCTGCCCGTTCTCCACCGGCAGCGTGGCGCCCGGTTGGTAAGCCATCCTGACGACCTCTTCTTTGCCTTTGAGGCGATAGGTGACATCGTAGCCAATTAATTGCTGCGATTTGTCATAGACCGTTTTGCAGATGCGTTTCGTTGTTGTGATCACGTCGTTCCTCTGTATGCCGCCCTGTACCTGGTTTCCCACATACGCTCCGCCTGCTGCCCCGGCAATTGTAGCCACGGTATTGCCCGCTCCTCTGCCGATCTGGTTACCCAGCATACCACCGGCAATTCCACCGATCACGGTTCCAGCGATACGATTGGGATCTGAAGTCGACGCCTGATGCCGTACCTGCACATCCTTGCACTCCTTGCGCGGGGTCTCGACCGTCCGGGTAATTTCCTTCACCGCGACAACATCGGCAGATTTCGGGTTCAGCGCCCTGTAGCCTGCTACTCCGGCAACCGCGAGTGCTATCGTTACTATTCCAATCACAATGCCCTTAATCATTGACTTTTCCATAGCATTTTCCTTTTAGACTGTACCCGCAAATGCAGGCTGTCTCCGGACTGATCAGGAGTCGCACTGTACGGCTCCATATGAAAATTGTAGCACAAAAACAGATCGATGGCCAAATAGGCTGTTTGTCGGACATTGTGCGGTGTCAGAGTGTCAGAGTAGATATTTGCATGTAACAGGACTACAATTAGTCATGACTACATAGTACTGGAGGTGGTCAATATGGTAGACATTATTCATCGAATCGGGATCAAATCCCCGGTGGCTAAAGTATATAAAGCTTTGACAACATTGGAAGGTCTTGCCGGTTGGTGGACCGAGGCAGTAACAGGAGATACTAAAATCGGAGGCAGGATTGACTTCCGCTTTATCACGAAGTCAGGCGAACTGCTGGGCGGAATGGTTATGGAAGTGAAAGAGCTGGGTGAAAATAAAGATGTGCGCTGGCGCTGTGTGGAGGGGCCGGAGGAATGGGTTGGCACTGACGTTACTTTTCAACTGTCAGAGCAGGATGGCCAGATTATTGTCCTCTTCGGCCACAGGAACTGGCACGAGGCGGTTGAGGCTACCGCTCACTGTAGTATGAAGTGGGCCACATTCCTGTTAAGCCTGCGTGAGTATGTGGAAACAGGCAAAGGGAAACCATCGCCCCATGATCTAAAAATCGATAACTGGAATTAGCATCCACTTTCCGGTTGTCGGTTGAGTTGTATATGAACACGTTCTCCTGCGTGCTGGGGGGAGGAGGCATATCATGAAAGATCAAAATTTCACCGCTGTCTTTACGGTATATAATCAGTTATCACCCTGAGAAAGGAGCAATGATCATGCCTTCAAACACTGTCAAATTACACCGGGTTATTCGCGCACCGGCCGAACGGGTCTATCGGGCGTTTCTCGATCCCGATGCGCTGGCCAAATGGATGCCGCCGCACGGATTCACCGGCAAGGTTCACCATATTGATGCCGAAATAGGCGGCACCTATAAAATGTCGTTCACTAACTTCTCGACCGGTCAATCGATCTCTTTTGGAGGAAAGTATCTTGAGCTGGTTCCGAATGAGCGCATTCGCAACACCGACCTGTTCGACGACCCCAATCTGCCCGGCGAAATGGTAACAACTGTATCAATGAGGGTGGTGTCGTGCGGAACCGAACTGGACATCGTGCAGGAGGGCATCCCTGAAGTCATCCCACTGGAGGGGTGCTACCTTGGCTGGCAGGAATCGCTCACGCTGCTTACACAGCTGGTCGAGGCCGAGATTCCGGGGTAATACAACACCAGCGAGTTAATCAGGCAAACCGGGAGGAATGTGTTATGTCAAAACTCCGCGTCCAAAGCTTCGCGATTTCAATTGACGGTTACGGTGCCGGACCGGACCAGAATCTCCAAAATCCGCTCGGAGTGAAGGGGCCCGAGTTGATGGGATGGTTCTTCCACACGCGCCTGTGGCGGCAGATGTACGGCGAGGGCAACGGTGAGGCCGGCATCGACAACGACATTGCCGAGCAGGGTTTTGCCGGGATCGGCGCCTGGATAATCGGGCGCAACATGTTCGGTCCCGTGCGCGGGCCGTGGCCGGACGAGAGCTGGAAAGGGTGGTGGGGCGACGAGCCGCCGTATCACGTGCCGGTTTTTGTGCTGATGCATCACGCCCGGCCGCCACTGATGATGGCAGGAGGTACAGTGTTTCACTTTGTTACGGAAGGAATTCACGCCGCCTTGGAACAGGCAACCGCTGCAGCGGGGGGCGGAGATGTCCGCGTCGGAGGCGGTGTCGCCACAATTCGCCAGTATCTGCGTGCAGCCCTGATCGACGAGCTGCATCTTGCCGTCAGCCCCGTCCTGCTCGGCTCCGGTGAGCATCTCATGCACGATATCGATTTGTGTGCTTTGGGCTATGAGTGCGCGAAGTACATCGCGGGCGAACGGGCAGCCCACGTTTTTCTGCGCAGGCGCACGTGACGCATGTCTGATTTCCTGGCTCCCACGACAACAGTTTCCGACACCTACCTCGCCATTTACGCGATTGTCGGTCGTATCCCCGAAGGGAGAGTGGCAACCTACGGCCAAGTTGCCACTCTGGCGGGGCTGCCGGGACGGGCGCGCCTCGTGGGGTACGCTCTGAGCGCTCTTGCAGGCCGGTCAACCATCCCCTGGCACCGCGTCGTCAATGCCCAAGGGCGCATCAGTTCCCGTTCCTGCGGTCTCGACGCGGATATGGAACAACTGATGCGCCTTGAACACGAGGGAGTGGGCTTTGATGCTGGTGGTCGTATCCCCTTTGAGCGGTTCCTTTGGCGGCCACAGTTGCCGGGCAGGAAATAGAGGGCAATCATAACTCAACATCATCAGAGGAGACGTTGCTTGTTATTTTTCTAACTGACATATTTAGCAAGTTAGCAAGCAACGACCCTCCGAGTTTTTCTGATGTAGTTCCAGAGATATCCATGTTTGATTCAAAAAGCGGCTGATTTGCTGTCTTAACTTTGTTCAGTGAGATGTCTGCTCAGAAGTATTCAGCAAGTCCGATCTGAATTCGCTCATAGTCACCTAGCTCGTCCGGAAGCGTTGCACGTGGGGGGAAATCGGTAAAAAATGTCGGGGCTACCGGAATTAATGGCGATACAGGGCGCTTTTCGACCACAATCCGTCTCCCTGAAGGGAGGGTGATGGCGGCCGCCGAATGACGGCTGCTATCAGCCGGCAGAGTAACTGCTTCAAAATACTGGACATGGCCGGCGCTGAGTGAGCGCAGATAGCCGACATCCGTAACATTGTCATCTGCTTTCTGAATATACTGGATGCCGCGACGCCGGGCTGCCGCATGTTGAAAACGCCGTTTATACGGGAAGGAACAGTAGTTTACCGGCAGGTCAACCCCGTACTCAATCGCAAAGCGTACCAGCCGCAAGGCAGTCAGTTCCGATTCCAGAACGGTGACCTTTTCGCCATGGATAAAGGTGTAGGCCCTGCTCGCCAGATGACGCAGATTATAGGGCGTCAAGCGCATTTGATGAAGATTGAGGTGCTGTACCCCGGCTGCCGCCATTTCCATCAGTTTCTCCCGCAACAACTCCTCTTCTTCGGGAACAGCCGGAATTTCCACGGTTACCGTCGGAATAATGCCCACTGCCAGGCGCAGCTTGGTGAGGTCATATCTGGTGGCACCGATATCGAAACGGATTTCTCCAAGACCGGCGTCGTGCAAGGCGCTGGCGGTCTCCCGGGTGAGCAGGGTACCATTGGTGTATAGCCAGATATGCACAGCATCCCCGCAGCGTCGCCGGACGGCGTCAATATAGGCGAGAGTGCGATCCAGGGTGAGCAGCGGCTCACCGCCGCTGATACTGACTCCGGTGAAGCCGAACAGGGCCACATATTCGGCGTAGTCTTCGGGGGTGTCAAAGGGGATGCCGTTGGACAGAGGACCGTCGGTCTCGTCCTGGGAGGTGGGGCAGTAAAAACAGGCGGCATTGCAGCGCCCGTTGATGAACAGGCATGACCATGCGCCGGCGGCACAGCGTTGGCAGCCGGGGGAAAGCCTGCGACTGTCAACCTTGGTGTCAGAACAGCCAAATTCGGCATTCTCCCACAGCCAGAGCAGGAGCGCCGCTCTTTCGGTATGGGCTGCAGAGGCCTGGGCCGGTGTCGGAAAGTCCAGAAAATCATAATCGCGGCCGTATTCCAGGCGATTACCGGCAATGAATGCACTGTTCCGTTCTTCTCCGGTCATTTCTTCTCCCTGGTGTGGCGGGTTGTGCGGGTGGCGCATGCGTATACGTTTTTACCGGAATGAACAGGATAATAGACGGGGATAGGAAAAGAGGCCAGGGGGACGCGCACCCCCTGGCCTCTCACTTGTCTCCACCTGATCGATCAGTTACAGTTTCACATCCAGCTCATTCTCTATAATCTGCTCACGAGCCTGCTTCTTCCTGATCAGAACCAGTTCTGAGCTACGTGTTCTCATGACGGCTGGCGGCTTGCGGTGCGAGTTGTAGTTTTCCGGCGACATACTCTCGGAATAGGCCCCCGTACCGCCGATGACGACATAGTCACCTATTTCCGGTTCGGCAATCAGCACCGGCACGATGTTGCCGTCGCCGTCCAGACGTACTGAATCGCCGCTTTCGCAGCAGCGTCCCACAATCCCGAATGACTTTAAAGCGGCCGTGGGTTTGCTGTCATACTCGCTGGAAAGCAGCGTGCCGTCCTGACGCACAATGGCAATGGGATGCTCGGAGCCGTACAGCAACGGGCGGGTAAGCAGTTCCATGCCTCCGTCAACGATCAGGAAGTTCAGCTCGTTGGTCAACTTCTTGTCTATGATGCGGGTGATGATGTGGCCCGAGTTGGCCACAACGAAGGTGCCCGGTTCGATCTCCATCTGCAGTTCGCGGCCGGTGGCCGTCTTGAACTCCTCGATCCGCTGCTTGGCATAGGCGCCCAGTGAAGCGATGTCGGCCTGTTTTTCCCCCGGCATCCTGGCAACCTTGAGCCCGCCGCCGAAGCTGACGGTGGTGGCATCCGGGAAGTAGGCCTTCACAAAACCCAGTTCACGGTCGATGTTCTCCTGCCATTTTTCAGGGGCACCCCCGGAACCGATATGGACATGCACCTGGGTAAAGCGCAGCCCCAGCTGGTCAGCCATACTCTTTACCGTGGGGACATCATTCAGGTGTACGCCGAAACAGGAATATTCACTGCCGGTATCGCGGGTGGCACTCTCACCGCCGCCGGCGGCTCCCGGGTGGACCCTCATGGAGAGGTCAAGGCTGATGTTTTTGGCAAAATCGGCAATCAGTTGAAACTGCGTCATGGAGCAGACGTTGTACTTCAGTCCACCACGGATCATCTCCTCCAGTTCGGCGCGCTCCTCACCGGTTGGAACCTCCTGGGTCGTCAGCATCATCCGGGTATAGGGAACCCCGGCGGCAAAAGCACGGGCCGCTTCATTAACTGACGAGCAATCCAGATCCAGTCCTTTGTTGGTAACAACCCGCAGTACGGTACGATCCGAGTTTGCCTTCATGGCATAGCGGACATGCAGGCCGTAGGCGTTGGGCATGTTCAGCAATTGCTGGCAGCTGTTTTCGATGTATTCCTGATCATGCAGATATACCGGCGTTCCCCATTGCTCCGCTATTTTCGGGACGAGTGTGGCGTCCAGTCTGGTCGGACCAAAATGTTTCATTGTCATGCTTTCAACCTCACAAATTTGAAATGAGCCCGCATTCTCCGATCCCATCAGGGCAACGTGAAGAGGGTTGAACTATATAGCATTTTAGGCTGCTTCGGCGCAACATCTCTCTGGTAATATAATTCCATGGCGGCTGATTGCTCCCCATTGCTATATCGTACTTGAAATTTACCGTCTAGCTGGGCGACAATAGGCCGCATGCCTGCCCTTTCGTCCAATAACTATACAACCTCGCTCCCGTGGCAGCCCGGAACCACACCGCTGATGCTGGCGCCGATGCAGGGGCTGACCAACCGGGCCCTGCGCGCCTATTTTATCGAACATGTCCGGCCCGACGTCATCTTTACCGAGTTCATGCGCGTCAATACCGCTCCGGCGGGAGCGGGGCTCGCCGCTGCTGACCTGCGGGATGTCGCCGCTGAGCAGGAGGGGGTGCCGCTGGTGGTGCAGCTGGTGGGGCATGAGCGGGGGGCGCTGGTTCTGGCGGCCCGGGTTGCGCAGGAGGCCGGTGCTGCACATATCAACCTCAACATGGGGTGCCCCTATGGCCGGATGGGGGGCGGACAGACCGGCGGGGGGATGCTCCGCCGTCCGGACAATCTTGCGGAGGTCATTCCTGCCCTCCGGGACGCCATTGCCGGCTCCTTCTCCGTCAAAATCCGGGCCGGGTACGACGATCCGGAGCAGATCCTGTCGCTGCTGCCGCTCTTAGAGTCGAGCGGGGTTGATTTTCTGGTGCTGCATCCCCGTACCGTGATTCAGAAATACGAGGGCGTTGCCGACCATGAGGTGACCGCACGGGTGGTGCGGGGTACACGGTTGCCGGTGATTGCCAACGGGGATATCCGGGGCACTGTCGATGGTGGGCGGGTGCTTGGCGAGACCGGCGCAGCCGGGCTGATGCTGGGGCGGGGGGCGATTGCCGATCCGCAGCTGTTCCTGCGTCTGCGTGGAGTGGGGAACCCCGCGCCCGGCCGGGAAGAACGGAGAACTGAGCTTGGCCGCTATCTGCGGGAGATGCTGATCCGATATGGCGTGCTGTTCTGCGGCGATACGCAGGTGCTGAACAAGGTCAAGGAGATCATCGCGTACCTTGATGATCCGGAACTGGCACGGTCGCTCAAGGAGATGCGGAGGGCCAAAACCGTGCAGACGTTTGAAGCTGCTCTGCACGGGCTCTGCTGAACAGCCGCCTTTGCTGTCTCAGGAAACATACCGGTGATTTTGCGATGACACACCTATGGCTTTGACTTCTCTTGAGCTGTTGCAGCTTCATTGCAGCGTTCAACAACCTCCCGGAGCCAGGTGATCTCATCGGGAAGAAACTGTTTTGAGTACTCGGTGCCGACATTCAGCGCCCAGTGGAGTGGCGGCATGGTGGTGGCGGCAAGGATGTATCCCGGAACCCCCACCCATGCGACATCGTCTGCCGCCCAAGCCTTCAGGCGCTCTTCCGTGTCGAAAAGCATCAGGTAATCGTTCCCGTCTGATTCGATGACAAGGGGAAGAGCCTGCCCGTCCTCCAGTGCTGATTCTTCGCCGAGCTCCTGTTGATCAAGAGTAGGGACGCAAAAGGTTGTGTTGAGAAAAATATCGTAAAACTTCGACTGACTCTTGGCATCGTTCATATCCAGACGCAGTGTCTGCAGCGCCCGATCGAGTCCGGTCATCTCCTGTGGTTTTTCTGTTTCAGGCATGGATGCTCCCTGGAATAAGTAAAAAATTTTCAGAATAATAGCCGAAATAACACGATACAGCAATATTCAAAAAGGAGAACTTTCGGTGATACTAACACACAATTGGCCTAATCGCCCGCATGTGCCGTTTCGCGTTTTCAGAGCATATTGTATTGCTTGCAAGAATTCTCCATACGGGTATGCTGTCAATGTTAACACTATAAAAAATAAAGTCCCCATTGGAACACTATGAAAATTCAAAAATTATCGATCGAAAATCGTCCCAAAGTGTATGCTCTTCTGCAGAACGCCTTTCCCGGCAGCACCTATGAACCCCTGCTGGTGCAAAAACTCCACGAGAATGGCAGAACCGTGCATGAATGGGTGTGCATCCATACCAACAAGGCTATCGCCTACATCGCTTTTACGCCTGCCTATAACGGAAGGGAAATCTGTGGGCTGCACCTGGCACCCATGGCCGTAGCACCCGATTTTCAAAAGCAGGGGGTGGGGGCTGAGCTGCTTCGCTTTGCCCTGCGGCAGGGTGAGATCAAAGACCAGCCTCTGTTTGTCCTGGGGGAGCCGGGCTATTACAAGAGGTTCAGTTTTGAACCCTGCATTCAGCCGGTCTGCCCGTTTGATCCCGACAATACCCATTTCCTGAGCATGCGTAACACTCTCACCGTCAGCTTCATCGTCGGCTACGAACCCGAGTTTAAAGCGGCTGCCCTGCCGCCGGGCATGCAGGGGAAAAAACGCCGGAAACGGTGAGCATCAGATGGAAAAGAGAAAGCCAAGGGGACCGGCTGCTCTGTGAAAGAATGACCTGTCCCCTTGGTTCATCACGGAATCCCGTGAGCGTTTTCCATAAAAAAAAGCCCCGGGTTTCCCCGAGGCTTTTGATGCGTGCTGGAGTCGTTCTTAGGCTCTCATTACGTTCGCGGCCTGAAGCCCTTTCGGACCCTTGGTTACTTCAAACGTGACACTATCGCCTTCAGCAAGCGATTTAAATCCGTCGCCTGCAATAGCTGAAAAATGGCAAAATACATCTTCTCCGCCTTCCTGCTCAAGAAAACCAAAACCCTTACTGTCGTTAAACCATTTTACTGTTCCGTTTACCATGTTTACTTTCTCCTGATCTTACTGTTCGATTTTGTTTGATGTATTTCAAACGTAGTGCCACTAGACGCTATAATGCGCGAGAAGTCAATAAGCAAGTGACATCGGGAGATAATTAGTCGCAACAGAACAGGGAAGGACGCCAAACGGCCGCTTCATTTACTCTTGTTGCTGACCGCCGCGTGGGTGTATAATCGCCACCGGAACGTCAATTAATTCGATTTTTTCCCGGCAGGCAGGCTTTTCCCGCCCCGCCGGGTTCCAGTGAAAGGAGAAAGACCATGTCAACATTGAAAGAACAGATCGCCGCTATCATCGCTCCGCTGCAACTCTCGTCGGTAGCCACCATCGCTGAAGGGAAACCGTGGGTCCGCTATGTTATGACAGTTGGCGGGGACGATCTGAACGTGCGTTTTGCGACCTTCACCCAGTCCCGCAAGGTTGCACAAATCGCCGCTAACCCTGAGGTTCACGTGACGCTGGGGGTGAACGATCCGGCTATGATGAAACCGTACCTTCAGATCCAGGGACGGGCGCGCTTTTCCACCGATGCAGCGGAACGTCACGGGTTCTGGAGCGAGATGCTGGCCAATTATTTCAGCGGCCCCGATGATCCGAACTACGGTGTGGTGGTCGTGACCCCCTACCGGATTGAACTGGCGAAAGCGGGTGTGCCGGTGCCGGAAGTCTGGGCGGCAGATTAGTCGGCGGCTGTTCAGAGAAAATCTGGATAGCTGTCGTTTATGCACAATTTTAAAAGGCGGCCATTTCGGCCGCCTTTGCTGTTGATGCTTTGTCACACCTTAGTGGCTATGTTTCCCCTGTCTCTTATGTTTCTTGTGGTGCCCCTTGTGTTTCCCACGGTCATGATGTCCACTGTTCTCTCTGACGATCACCCGTTCCGGTTTCGCTGGGGCTGTGACGGCGGTGGAGGGGAACTGTTTACTTGCACCCGCGCGTTGGGGGTGTTGACCTCAACTCCGACAGCCACGTTTGATGCTGCGCTTCGTTATGCAGGAGAACAATCTCGTTGCCGGGGCTGTCAAACGGTCGACGAACACCTCACGACTTGCGCCCCTTACGACCGACCATGACTTTTCCGTGATGGGTGATGACATGAACATTGTGGTTCTTCATCATACGATTCTTCTTACTCATCAGGGTTTTCATGGCTGCATTCATCCCGCGGCGCGGAATCATGGTTCTGGATGTCAGGGCTTTCATGACTTGTACCTCCGTTCCTTTGTCGGGCAGACGTAACTGCCGTGGCACACCATCCTCGGTATACCCTGCGTTCATTATACGCCGTCTTTGGGAAGATGGCTGTTGAAGTATTTATGAAGTGGAGAATAACCAGTCCGCCACAGGCCGATTGGTGGTGGAAGTTCAGCGTCTGATGGTGTATAAACAGCGGCAGAGCTGAAACGCACCGCCAACGCGGAAAGCGCACATTAATCCTGCGGAGTTGAATGCATATGAACGTGAATCTGGCTCATCTGAAAAACCTGATAAGCAAACGAAGTGATGAGATCGAACGGAAAGTTGCCGGGACCGGCTATCTTGCAAAAACAGTTATTGGCGTCGGCACCTTTTTACTCGACAACGAAGGGGACCCCGATCTGATGACCGCCAAACAGAAAGTTGTCTTTGAAAAATTTATTCTGCCGCTGCTGAATATGCCTCGCCGGTAGCGGGCAGCATAATTCAATAGATACATGCACATTCAACTGACAAAGGTGACCAATCGGTCGCCTTTGCTGTTTTTACCCGATCGTTCCTGACACCGGGGAGGTTTTTAATGGCACGGCAATACATCAGTACGGTTTGGTTTGACGTATCACTACCAGCTCTGATTGGTTTTGGAGGATACACATGGTTAACGTAGTATGGTCAAGTATAGTGTTTGTGCTGCTGCTGTCCGGCTGCGGGTGGAACGGAGCGCCGACCCGGATCAATAATTTCACTCCGCTGACTTCGATCGAGATCAGTGCGGATTATTCAACTATCGCCGCCAATACCTCTACCAGACTGGTGGCAAAAGGGAATTTCTCAGGTTTATTCACCCGCGATATTACCGATCAGGTGGTGTGGTCGAGCGATACTGCCTCGGTAGCCGAATTTGTTACTGCTGCAAACGCCAGTCGGGTGACCGGCCATGCTCCGGGGAGCGCTCAATTGACTGCGACGGTGGGGGGCATATCCACGACCTACCTGCTGACGGTCAGTTCGGCTGCTGTCACCGGCATGACGATAACTCCTGCTGCTCCAACTCTGTTCAAGGGCCTGGACACCCAATGTGCCGTGAACGGCACTTTCACAGACGGTACCACTCAGGACCTGACCTTTGACGCCACATGGTCTTCGGATACAATTGCTGTTGCGACCGTTAGTGATGATCCGCTCAGTAAGGGTCTTGCCCACGCAGTTGCAATCGGCTCTGCAACGATTTCGGCGTCCTTTGGTGGTATAAGCGGCGCTACTTTGCTGACGGTTACCGCCCCGGTGCTGCAATCGATCACCGTTACGCCGGGAGCCGGTACGGTCCTGAGTCTGTCAAAGGTGCAATTTACCGCTACCGGTACGTATTCTGACGGAACGACATCGGATATCACCGGTTCGGTCGGGTGGAATTCTTCTAAAACTGACATTGCTGCGATTAATACCGGCGGAACGGCAACAGCGCTTGTGCAGGGGACAGCCTCGATCAGTGCTGCTCTGGGCGCTGTCAACGGAACGACGAACCTTACGGTGACAGGGGGTAATCTGGTTGGAATTACCCTGTCCGCAGCCAGCATCAGCATGGTAAAGGATACCGCCGGCAGGATAAGTGCCACTGGAACCTTCAGTAATGGCGCTACACGGGATATCACCGGCGCGGTCGCCTGGTCGGTGACGAATCCTGCCGTCGCAGCGATAACAATTCCGAGCGGAAACCTGGCATGGCTCACCACCCTGGCGGTGACTCCGACAACTACCGTTACCGCCGTTACCGCAAAATCCGGCACACTGACCGCTACAGCCAATCTGACCGTTACTGCTCCGACGTTGAGCGCTAACGGCCTGACGATTGTTCCTGCCAATCGGGATATCACCGTCGGAAGCAGCGGGCGGTTTACGGTGACGGCTTCGTTTAGTGATGGTACAAGCCAGAACGTAACGGCTGACACCACCTGGACATCCGGCAATACGGCAAAAGCCGGTGTCGGAAATAGCGGACTAAACAAGGGCCGGGTTACCGGAGCAGCTGCAGGTACCGTCACAATTTCCGCCGAGTATGGTGGCCAGACTGTTACGGCCCCTGTGACGGTCACCGCACGAACACTCACGAGTCTGACCATTCCGGCGGTCTCTGCCGTGGCTTCCGGCAAACAGGTCCCATTCACTGTAACGGCAACATACGGCGATGGTACCAGTCAGGATGTGACCGAGGATGCGGTGTGGACTACGGATACTGTGAACAGTGTCATTTTTGCTGATAATCTGAACCAGCCGGGGCAGATTGTGGGCCTTATCGCCGGTTCAACGAAACTTACCGCCAGCTTCGACGGCAAGAGCCAAACAACCACGGTCACGGTGCCCTAGTGCACGATTCATTATCACTGCCAGGAAGGAATTACATGAAACGAATATACCGGATACTTATCGTCCTCTGTCTGCCGCTTCTGTGGTGCGGTCCGGTCGAGGCACAGCACGCCGGCCCGTATATAGGGGCTCTCGCCGGCGGGAATGTCCTGGTGCCGACCAAAGGTTCCGACGACCTGGGAACTCTTCAACTCACCTTTAAACCGGGGTTTCTCGGGAGTGCGGTCATCGGTTGGGATTTTGAACCGGGCAATCCTGCGGGAGAAGGGCGGGTCGAACTGGAATACACCCGTCGCAGCAACCAGCTCGATCGGGCAAAGTTTGTTGAGGGAAGCTTCAAAGGGGGGGGCACTGAGACGGCAGACAGTCTGCTGGTCAATTTTTTTGGAGTCTTTCACGAAAACAGGCCCTACTCACCTTATGCCGGTCTTGGCGTAGGTGCGGTCCGGATAGATGCTTCAAATCTGCAGATAACGGGTCAACCGGTGAGCAGAGGCTCGGCCGTCGTCTTTGCGTACCAGTTGGGGGCCGGGATTGATTATGCATTGACAGACCACCTTAATCTCGATTTTGGCTATCGTTTGTTCAGCAGTGCCAGCGCCACGTTCAGCGAAGCCAGTGGAAAAAAAATAAAGACGGACTACACCAGCCACAGCGCTTTGTTCGGTGTCCGGCTGGGGTTTTAGGCAGCGGGACGGCAGGCGTCTGACGAGCCATATGCCACGGCGATACGCCGACCCGGTCGATAAAACAGTCACTCTCTGTCTTTGAAAATCGGCACTGTTTTGTATATACTTGCATCAGTAGGTATGCAAATTACGGTTGAGTAAGCCGGGACGTCTGTGTGTGAGGATAAAGCGGGAGGAACCCCATGAAAACAATATGTATGCTCATTGCTGCAAGTATCCTTCTTTTTGGTACGTTTGTGTGTGCCGAGAGTCAGTCTGTGAATATGGCGACGGTCACCAATGTCCGTGAAGTGTTCAGAGTCATCACTATCCGCGAACCGATAACTTCCCGGGAGGAGGTCTGTGAGGGTGATAGCGGCATCGGCGGAGCTATTCTGGGCGGTGTCGCAGGCGGGTTAATCGGCAACCAGTTCGGCAGAGGGTCCGGCAATGCCGCCATGACGGCGCTCGGAGCTGTGGCAGGGGCCGCGACCGGCCAGAATATGGCACGAGGAACGAAGTGTTATCCGAGAGACCGGGTCAGCTATTCCGAACATGAAAAAGAGGTGATTGACGGCTATATCATCACCGTTGAAAGTGGTGAGGAATTTCGTACCAAAACCCGCTATCATGTCGGTGACAGGGTGCGGATCCGTTCCACCATTGATTAACGGCCGGCGGGTTGTGTCATGCCCCTTGCAGTAACCTGGCTTTCTCCGAGCACCGAGTGTTGTTCAGCCTGAGGCTGTTTCTGCTAAAGGAGTCCCCCATCTGTACCTACCACGTGTCTCTGCTTCAAAAAAATACACTTTCAGCCATACTGGCTCTGCTCCTGCTCTTGACGGTGGTTTCACCGGCCAGGACTCAGGAAAATTTTGCCACCTACCCATTCATGGCGTCCGGGTACACCTCTATCAAGGTCTTTGACAACCAGCGGCGATTTGTCGGTCGGATTCTGCCGGAAAAACGCTACTGGGTTGCCATAGATCGTATCCCCCTGTTCCTGCAGAAGGCTGTGGTAGCTGTTGAAGACGCCCGTTTTTATGAGCATGGCGGGATCGATGTGCGCGGTATTGCCCGGGCTCTGGTGAAGGATGTCGTTAAGGGGAGGCTGGCTGAAGGTGGATCGACGATTACCCAGCAGCTGATCAAAAACAGGTATCTGACCGGCGCAAAAACCCTGGAACGGAAGATTGATGAAGCGCGCATGGCCATGGATTTTGAAGATAAATACAGTAAAAAGCAAATTCTGGAGATGTATTTTAACGAAATCTATTATGGGAACGGAGCCTGGGGCATTGTACAGGCCGCCCGGCTCTATTTTGATAAAAATCCCGAAGAGCTGACCGATGCCGAATGTGCCCAGTTGGCCGGCGTGCAGAAAAACCCGGGCCGCTACAACCCGCTCGGTAAACCTGCCTACGTAACAAAAAGACGCGATGTCGTCCTCAAACGGATGGAGGATGTAAAGGTCTTGTCTTCCCGGCAAAGACAGGCATTACGGGCGCATCCTGCTGCTGTTGTCAAACCGGGACAGGCTCCGCAGTACCTTGCCCAGGTCCGGAACAGGCTGATTGAACGGTACGGAACAGATATCATTGAACAGGGGGGGCTGGAAGTTACGGCAGCACTGGATTTGAACCTTCAGAAACAGGCAGAGCAGGCGTTGCGCGATGGCGTTAAACGGATTTCCCCGGAGTTGCAGGGGGCGTTGGTCTGCCTTGACCCGGTGACAGGGGACGTACTGGCGGCCGTGGGTGGCGCGGATAGTACCCAGAGTGGCTATAATCGCGCGTTCCTTGCCAAACGCCAGCCCGGTTCGGCTATTAAGCCGCTTATTTACGCCGCCGCGCTGGAAAAAGGATTTACGGCAGGCAGCCGTATGGATGATACCTCCGTCGCCTACAACCGGGGAAATAATGAAGTCTGGCGGCCGCAAAATTATGGCCGGGAAGTTTACGGCGAGTTGAGCCTCAGGCAGGCTCTGGCCTATTCCAATAATGTCATCGCGGTAAAGCTGCTTGATGCCGTTGGAATCCCCTATTTCACTGCCTTTGCCGGAAAAATCGGGCTGCCGGTGCCGGCCGAAAACGGTCTTTCCCTGGCGCTGGGAACAGGCGAAGTCACCCTGAATGATCTTGTTCAGGCCTACACGCCTCTCGTTACCGGAGGCGTGCGTGCTGAGGCGCGGGTCATTATCCGGATTTACGACCGAAATCGTCGGACGTGGACCGAGAATCCACCGGTTGTTACTCCGGTACTTTCCCCTGCTGCCGCTTTTGTTACCACCCAAATGCTGAAAGACGTCATGACGTATGGTACTGCCAAGAACCTTAAAAAATTCAGTCAGACCTATCCATCCGCCGGGAAGACCGGCACGACTGATGACTATCGGGACGCGTGGTTTGTCGGATATACCCCGCAGGTCATTACCGGAGTCTGGGTCGGATACGATAAACCAAAGCCCGGTGGGAAAGGCTTTACCGGCGGAAGTGTCGCAGCACCTATCTGGGAACGGTTCATGCGTAAGGCCGTGGCCGCGAAGCCGGGCACTGATTTCACCAGGCCGGATGCGGTCATTTCCGTCGTTATCGACCCGGCCACCGGCTATCGGGCGACTGCGAACTGCCCGGCACAGCGGGATGAATTCTACATCGCCGGAACCGAGCCGACGGAGTATTGTCCCAAACATGGGGGTAGTATACCACCGCTGCCTGCCACTCTGCCCGAGCCGAACACCGCTGGCCCGCCGCTGGAAAAGGGTGCTGACAGGGTGCCGCAGGGTGGAAAGGAATAGGGCGATGGTTCGGCCTTTTTGAAATAGGGGGTATCCGCAATACGTGATTGTTTTTTGTTTTTGATCTGCTTCAGTCATGCAGTTTGTAAAATGCATTAGGTGATTGATGACGAGGCAATGTAAACACAATACAAAACCGTAACTTGCGATTGATATTGTGTATTAAATAAAGTCACCTTACTTCAGTCACATTCAGCTTGACAATTACCTCCTAACTAGCTTCTGATAGCAGAATATGTTTTCATCCCCAATTCACAATTCCAGGCGTAATTTTTCATTGCGGACAGCTATTGTCCAGCATGTGGCTACGCTTGTTCTTTTGCTGTTCCTCAGTACGCAACTCCACGCGGTTATTCACCATCATGAC
>JAYTVV010000041.1:0-34256 GCA_043743795.1 Geobacteraceae bacterium | reverse complement strand
CAGTTCCTGAAATATGTAGAAGCCTCCTTAACGTGAACCGCTCAAAGTACACGAAAAGGAGGCTTCAATGGACGACGCACAAAGTTTATGTCACTCAGTATGGGATTGCAAGTATCACGTAGTCTGGATTCCGAAATGTCGTCGGAAAGTTTTGTATGGGCGCATTCGTAAAGACCTTTCGGAATATTTGCATGAGTTAGCACGCCAGAAAGAGTGCAAGATTCTGGAAGGTCACTTATGCCCAGATCATATTCATATGTTGATATCGATACCACCAAAATACTCCGTTGCCCAGGTAATGGGGTTTATTAAAGGCAAAAGCGCAATTCACGTTGCCCGAACATATCTTGGACAACGGAAGAACTACACTGGGATGCACTTTTGGGCAAGAGGTTACTACGTATCCACTGTTGGTGCAGATGAAGAGTCAATACGAGAGTACATACGTAAACAGGAACACGAAGATAATCGGCTGGACCAATTGTCACTATTGACCGAAGGATGACCACCAACAGTGGTCAGATAATCTTTTGAACAAACCGCTTTGAGCGGGTCACGATTTTGAAAGCCCCCACCTTTGGTGGGGGATGCTTACTGTCATGGCGATCCCAAAAACGCGCCGGCAGAGTTGATTGCAAGCTATGGCGATGCTCGCGGTTTCCATGAAAGTCCAAACAGTATCCGGGCGCTGATCTCTATTCGTGTACCGCTAACACAATATTTGCAGGAAGCCAACAACACAGCCTGGTTGATTCTGCTGATCACCCTGCTGGTTTTTATGCTGATCTATGGACTGATCTATTGTTTTATTCTTATAATCGATCATGAACAACAGGCTGTCATAGCCAGCAGCCAGGCCAAGTCAAATTTTCTGGCAACCATGAGTCATGAAATCCGTACGCCTATGAATGGCATTCTCGGCATGGCTCAATTATTGATGATGCCGTCAGTGCATGAAGAAGAACGTCTTGATTATGCTCGAACACTGTATACGTCCGGACAGACACTGCTGGAGCTTCTCAATGACATACTTGACGCTTCAAAAATTGATGCCGGCAAGTTGGAACTGACACCGGTAATTTTCTCCCCGTTCTCGTTGTTGGAAGATGTTAACGCACTCTTCAGCGACTTGGCGCATCAGAAGGGGCTTAAGCTGATATGTAACTGGCAAGGTTCTTCATCTCAACGCTATCAGGCTGACGCAACCCGTTTACGGCAGATGATTTCAAATCTGATCACCAATGCGATCAAATTTACTGACAGCGGCGTTATACATGTTCAGGCTGCTGAACTGGAACGGACCGACTCCACGGCTCTGCTCCGGTTTTCAGTTATCGACACCGGTATCGGAGTTCCAAAAGAACAACAATCGCTGCTGTTTCAGACATTCTCTCAGCTGGGAGGCGCGCAGTCACAACAGATCACGGGTACCGGTCTGGGACTCTCCATTGTGAGTAGTATTGCGACTGCCATGGGGGGGGATGTCGGGATTGACAGCACGGGTCAGGGCTCAACCTTCTGGTTCCGGGTCAAGGTGGGGGTTGCTGCATCTGTCACCGAACAGCGGCCTGCTCCGGCAGCCTCTCCTCAGTTGGCACCGCAATCACTGGCCGTTGGCCGCACTATCCTGGTCGTTGAAGATAATATCGTTAATCGCAAGGTTCTTGATGAGATGCTGGTGAGATTCGGAGCAACCGTTACCTGCGTAGAAGATGGCCAGCAGGCCGTTGATATTATTACACGGGGAAGTGTATTTGATCTTGTTATTATGGATTGCCGGATGCCGGTGATGGATGGTTTTCAGGCAACTGAAAAGATACGACAGTGGGAGCAGCAGAACAAGTCCGGACATGTTCCCATTATCGCTTTGACTGCCGGCGTTTTTGCAGAAGATCGTCAGAACTGTTTTAATGCCGGCATGGATGGTTTTCTTGCCAAGCCTGTAAGTGTTGACAATATTACGGAAACCCTGACCAGGTGGATGAAATAGGCGGAACGCGCACACCCGTTTTGCACTAATACGTAGTGTAAGCCATGCTCTGTGGCCATATATCCGTATCGCATTGCGGTGTTTCAGGAGGTAACATGACTGCCGGCAGAGGTGTCCCATTTCAGGAGCTTCTTGCCTCATCGTCCGTTATTCTGGGTGAAGGGGCTGTTATTGAGCGGTTACGGCGTTCAGCCGACATTCGGCTTGATGATCATGTTGTCAATTCGGCACTGATCTATCAAGAAAAAGGGCGGTCCGCGCTGACGGGTATTTATCGCCAGTATCTGGACATCGGCCGCAATTATAATCTACCATTGTTGCTCTCTACTCCCACCTGGCGTGCCGGACGCGAGCGCATTTCAGCGGCCGGTCTGACCGGCCACGATCTGAATGGTGATAATTTTCGATTTCTGTCTGAATTGCGTGAAAGTTACGGCAATTATGCCCGTCAGGTTGCTGTCTGTGGATTGATGAGTTGCCGCGGCGATGCGTATAAACCGGCTGAGGCTATGACGTCACATGCGGCATATGAGTTTCATGCCTGGCAGGCAGATGCTCTGGCCGCAGCCGGTGTCGACTTTCTGCTGGCAGCAACTCTTCCTGCGTTGAGTGAGGCTATCGGGCTGGCCCGGGCCCAGGCGGCAACCGGGCTTACCTACCTGATCAGTTTTGTTGTACGACCGGACGGTACCTTGCTTGATGGCACCGCTCTCGATATGGCTATTGCCTCCATCGACGCTGCCGCAGCACCACGTCCCCTGGCGTATATGATTAACTGCACGCATGCTTCTGTTTTTCGCAGCGCACTGCGGCATGAAAATAATTCCTCCCGGCTGGTCAGGGAGCGGGTGATCGGCCTGTTGGCCAACACCTCAGCATTAAGTCCGGAAGAGCTGGACGCCAGCGTCGAGTTGTCAGAAGAAGCACCAGAGACTTTTGGGAGCAACGTATCTACGCTTCAGGGTGAACTGGGCATGAAGATACTGGGTGGCTGCTGCGGTACTGATGAACGCCATATTGAATGCCTGGCACGGCAGCTTTCTACACACAAACCACCGTTGCATGGAGTGTAATTTTTTCTCCCCCGTTTGTCGAAAATAGTTACAAATCTGCCGTTGCTTCCCGCCTCCTCATGTATCTGCAGACATCCTCTTATTTTTTATTTTCATTTTTGAGTATCCGGTCGTACTCTGTGCAACATCACAAAACAAGGAGACCTCTGTGACACACCACACAACGTATCCCGAAGGAGAATTGCTTCTTCGTACATCGCCGATGCCGAGTGACACCAACGGAAACGGCGATATCTTTGGCGGCTGGATCATGTCGCAAATGGACATCGCCGGCGGCATGATGGTAATGGAATTCACCGGTGGTCGTGCCGTTACCGTTGCGGTGGACGGCATGAAATTCATTAAACCGGTAAACGTCGGCGATGTTGTCTGCTGTTACGGCACCGTAATGAAGACCGGCAACACGTCTGTCACCATACGGCTGGAGGTGTGGGTAAAGCCCTGCTTCTGGAGAGTGAAGACCGCTCATGAAGAACCGTTTTTTAAGGTGACAGAAGCTTCATTTACCTATGTTGCGATTGATGACGAAGGGCGAAAACGCCGGATTCCAAAACGTATGCCGCCGGAATCCTGACCGGTGCAATATGGCCGATGACCGCGCGGCGCAGAGGTGACAGTGTCTATCAAACCGTATTCGTTGCTGATACAAATAACGCCCGCTATATACGGCATAATCAGGTGTAACAGGCAGCTGATGAATCAAAAAGCAGTAGACAATAAGGCATGTTGAACTTACTATGCAACGTTTGACTCGCTTTACTCCGGCATCAGCTTCACGGGTTGTGCCGGAGGCGGTGTGTATATATACAACAAGGAACTATTATGAAAATTACCAGCAGGTTGTACGTATCAGGGTTGTTGACGGGATTGCTGTTATCAGTCCATTCAACGTCTTTTGCGCGTACAGAATCTTCCGTTGATCATGAATCTTTTTTGCGGGTATCTTCCCCCGCCAGTATCGCCAACACAGGTAAGAGCACCACAGACACCACTGCTGTGAACGCCGCTGACAGGGACGTCCACGCCGGAAAAACCGGGTTTGTGAATAGTTCATCCAGTCATGCCGCCGCTGTTTCAACCGTATCTGAAGCCGTTGCAGGCGCCTCTGAACAATCGCGTGCTGTAGAGAAAAACGACCCTGACTGGAGCGGTATCTGGAGGGATGCGGGCACTTTTCTCGGCACGCAGTTTGTGGCTGTGGGAATAATATATACGACACCTGAGAGGTTTTCCGGTTGGACCTCCCAACAAAAAAAGGATACTTTCAGTCACTATTCTGAAAACGTTCAAAGACTTGTCCTCGATAAAGACAAGTTCTATATCAACTACCTTCTTCATCCCTACTGGGGGGGCACGTACTACACCCGTGGCAGAGAGCGTGGTCTGGATGAAACGTCTTCTCTTGTGTATTCTGCGCTGATGTCTGCAATGTATGAGTTTGGTCCCGAGTGTTTCTTCGAGAAGCCGTCAATACAGGATTTGATCGTTACTCCTCTCGTTGGCTCATTGCTGGGGGCGTATGTTTTTGAACCGTGGCGGAATTCCATCAAACGCAAGCAGGAGTTGCGCTGGTATGACCATGCGCTGCTCATTGCCACCGACCCGCTGGGTGTCCTCAGTCTGGGAGTTGAAAAAGTACTTGGTATAAAGTCAACCATCATGGTCGATTATTCAATTCCTCAATTTCGATCGGATTATACGGGATCAACGGTGGCGTCACAAAACAACCGGATTGGTGTCGTTGTGCAGGTACCGTTTAACTGATGCCGGGCGGGGTTGTTGTATAAGTATCTGACGGTAAACGGAGGGTGGGGCGCATGCTGATTCTGGCTGGAGATGTCGGGGGAACTTCCACCCGGCTTGCTTATTTTGATGTCGCCGGGCGGAGCGTGACGCCGCTGGTCGAAAAGCGATTTCCAAGTGGGGAAGCGGGTAGCCTGAATGAAATTGTCAGCCGGTTTGTCGCGGAATGCACGCTGACAGCGGAACGGGCCTGCTTCGGCATTGCCGGACCGGTTCGCCAGGGACGCGTCAGAACTCCCAATCTCCCCTGGTTCGTTGATGCTGCGGAACTGGCATTGATGCTGGGATTGCCGACGGTGCAGCTGCTCAATGATCTTGAGGCTAATGCCTACGGTATCGATCTTCTGGGGGAGGATGACTTTGTGGTGCTCAACCACGGGACTCCTGATCCTACCGGCATCATCGCCGTGATCTCATCAGGCACCGGCCTGGGGGAGGCGATGGCTTATTGGGACGGTACCGGCCACCGGCCTCTCTGCAGCGAAGGAGGGCATGCTGATTTTGCACCTCGCACTGAACTGGAAACCGGGCTGCTCCTTTTTATGCGCGCTGAACATGGCCGGGTGAGTACCGAGCGGATAGTTTCCGGTCCCGGCCTGCACAACATTTACCGTTTTCTGCGCGATGCTCGTCATCTCCCCGAAACCCCGACGGTTGCCGCTGCGATGCGCCGGGGAGACGCTGCAGCCGCCATAACCCGTGCGGCTCTTGCAGGAGAATGCCCTCTGTGCGGACAGACCCTTGATCTGTTTGTTTCCCTGTACGGTGCAGAGGCGGGCAATGTGGCGCTTCGTTCGCTGGCAACCGGTGGTATTTATCTTGGCGGCGGCATCGCTCCGAAGATTGTCGAGCGTCTTACAGGCCCCGGCTTCATGCAGGCGTTCACCGCCAAGGGGCGCCTCAGTCCGCTTTTGGAGGATATTCCCGTGCGGGTAATTCTCAATGACCGGACCGCCCTGCTGGGTGCCGCCCGCTATGCCGCTGAGAGGGTATAACCGGTTCGGCGTTACAACTCGTACCGCTCCGCCTGTCGCTGACCCTTATATTCCTATCCCCACCGCCAGAGAGAAAGTATCAGTACGATAGTGAACACTATCGCCAGATTCATGTGTGCCATGAAGAAAAATACCCGTTCGTGTATGGGAACGACTCGGGGGGCGGCAGCAATAAGTACTCCTGCTTCTGCCAGTGCTGTCACCTTCTCCCTGCCGTGCGGCGCCAGTTTCAGCGCCTCAGTCAAGTCATTGCCGGCGTTGTGCCTTCCCATATGCACCCCCTGTTTCCAGAGTTTGCTCTGTGTCGCATCGTAGACCTTTCCGTCAAAGGCGAAATAGGCGGGGTGCCCCTCTTTCCCATCGTACGATATCAGGCTCTCAAGGGTAAATTCACCTGTCACGTCAGTCAATACCGGCTCTTTCATCTTTGTCTTGAGGCGAGGCCCGATCACGGTGATGACGAACAGAGCAGAGAGTACCATTACCAGATAGAGGGAAATCTTGATAAGCAGGAGGATGCCAAACCGGGTATGCAGGAGTGTATCTAAAGAGGTGATCCGATAGTAGGTTAAAATGGCGCCGGTTATCCCCATAACGAGCATCGAGATGATGCCGACTCTCAGCTCACCGCGTGGAAGTCCGCTGGCTGCATAGGCAGGCTTGAGAATAAGGTGTACGTAGAGGATCGTACCGAACCAGAAAATTGCGGTCAGGAAGTGAATATACCCGATTGCCAGGCGTAATCCTTTGGTAAGGGTGCTCGTTCCGGAATTTTCTGTTTTAGATTGGCGCGTTACGGAAAACGTTTTACCGGTGGTGGTCAGCTCGCCCCCGCCGCCAGGATCCAGATGGCAGGTAGCGCATGTCTGGCCGGTCTGCGCGGCATACTCTTCGGTCGCGTTACCCGGTTGTGGAGTTAACAGAACGAATGACGACAGCACAGCTATTGTAATCAGGTGTCGTAACATATGCGTGAACATGCGGCTCCTTTCAGTCTTGATTTCTTAGTGATCATGCCCGCAACAGGCTGCCTGGCGTTCCCGATGACTCAGCTTCTTGATCAGTGGACCACCGTTGCAGGTGGAACAGTCAAACTGGATAGTTGTATGGGTGATATGGAATTCGTGGGCTAACGTATGCTCGATTCGATGCAGCAGGTTCTCCCGTTCTCCATCGTTTTCAGGCTGGATCTCCACATGGGCGGAAAGGGCAAAAATATGCGAACAGACCGCCCAGATGTTGAGGTGGTGGACATCCGCCACACCTTCGATACTTCGAATGCAGACGGCAACCTGATCGACCGACATGCCGCGCGGTACTCCCTCCATCAGGATATGGACCGCTTCCCGCAGCACCCGGACTGCACCGACCAGTATCAACAGGCCGATGGCGATTGAAATGACAGGATCGGCTTGATACCAGCCGGTGTAACGCATTAACACTGCTGCGATAATCACCCCCACCGAGGCGGCTGCATCACCCAGCACATGCAGAAAGGCACTGCGCACATTCAGGTCATCGTGCGAATGACCGTGCAGTCCTTTGGCCGCCAGCAGATTTGCGATCAAGCCGAGTATGGCGATGATCAGCATTGGAGTCGTCTGCACCGCCTCGGGTGCAATCAGTCGTTTGCTTCCCTCATAGAGAATCCCGACCGCCATCAGCAGGACGGTCAGGCCATTGACCAATGAGGCCAGCACCTCAGCCCGGTGCCAGCCGAAGGAATGCTGCTCATTGGGTGGTTGAGCCGCCAGCTTGATCGCTGCCAGGGAAAGCATCAGTGCGAACAAATCCAGAAAAACGTGCCCCGCATCGGACAGGAGCGCCAGAGAATTGGACCAGATGCCGCCAGCAATTTCCGCCACCAGAGTAATGGCGGTCAGGATGATGGCAACGATCAGACGGCGGGATATGTTGTTGTCAATTGATGTCATGGGTTTTTTACTCCGGTCGTACTGCAGGCGCAACTGCATGAACAGCCCATTCCTTTTGCTTTGCCGAAAGCTTCTCTACCTTCCTTGAATGTCAGCCAGGAGATCAGAATGGCTCCAATGGCATCCAGGCTGCCCATGCCGGTCAGTTCATACCCGATGCTGGAGATCATGAGGACGACCGACAGGTAGACACACGCCCGTGAACAGGCGGCATCAGCCAGAATGGCGGGTGAATTGAGTGCAATGCCGACTTTGGTTTTCTGGTGGATCAAGTACCACATAAAAGATACCGAGAGCAGCGAGATGACGATGCCCCACACGGTCGTCTCCGGTTTGTGCCCTGCGTACATGTTCAGAGCGGCGGTCAGAAGCAGACCGATTGACAGGACATAGAAGGCCGAACCGGTAATCCTGAGTGCCCGTTGTTCGAATTCGTCCCGGCTTTCTCCCGCGTTCGACTTTATTCTGCGCAGCATATGCCAGACGCCAACCGCTGAAATGACTTCAATAAATGAGTCTACACCGAAACCAAACAAGGCCAGGGTTTCATCGGCGGTCCCCATCCAGACGGATGCACCGCCTTCAACAAGATTGTAGATGATGGTAAACAGAGCCAGATAATTAGCACGTGCATAGAGTTTTGCGTTCATGTTTCAGTATCCTCCGGACTCTTCTTTGATCGCCGGGGAAATTTCGCAGACGCACCGTTCGCCATTGCGGAGGAAGTCGATGATTTTGAGGCGGGTAGACTGGCCGAGGGCCTTCAGGATTTTAGCACGAAAATATGTTTTGTTCATGTGCACCTCAGATATATGATTATATAATCATATATCTGAGGTGCATGGTATGTCAAGGGCTGGAATATATCCATACCCCTTCGCGGCGGATATCAACCCAGCAGCTTCGTTTGAGGTAGGCCAGATGCCGCGATACGGTGGATTGGGGGAGTCCCAGCACCGCCATCAGGTCACAGACACAGAGCTCGCCGTCGGCCTGCAAAAGCAGGATAATACGAAGGCGGATCCGGTCGGAAAGGGCTTTGAGTGTTTGGGCAAGATGTTTCATGACAGTTATCTCCGGCAGATCCGGCACTCATCAGGATATACGGAACTTGCTGACAAGATTCTGAAGCTGCTGTGCCTGGGTGGCAAGCTGCGATGCAGCGCTGGCTGTCTCTTCTGCGCCGCGAGCAGACTGCTGAACAATATCGGTAACCTGCTGAATGTTGTTGGTTACTTCACTTGTCGTTGCGGTCTGTTCTTCAGCAGCGGTGGCAATCTGGTTAATCTGCATGGTTACTTCGTTGATACGGCTTAGAATCTCTTCGAGTGCCTGTCCGGACTTCTGGGATGTTACCGCTCCTTTTTCTACTTCATGCACGCCTTCTTCCATCGCATGTACCGCAGCTTTGGTCTCGCTCTGGATAGCCTTGATCATCTCACTGATTTCACGGGTTGCTCGTGTCGTTCTTTCTGCCAATGCCCTTACTTCGTCGGCAACAACGGCAAACCCTCTTCCCTGTTCACCGGCACGGGCTGCTTCGATAGCTGCATTGAGCGCCAGCAGGTTGGTCTGGTCGGCAATATCTTCAATTGTTCCGACAATATCGCCAATTTGTTCAGAACGTGTACCCAATGCAGCAACGGTAGTCGCCGTCTGGCGAACCCGGTCGGCAATCGTGTTCATACCGCTGATCGTTTCATTGACGACAGCTGCACCATCCGTTGCAGAATCAGCCGTTGACCGGGAAGCGTCGGCAGCCATTGAACAGTTGCGGGCAATATCGGTACTTGTTGCCGACATTTCTTCGCTGGCGGTTGCGACGGTGTTGATCTGGGCGGCGACTTCTTCTGCTCCCGTGGCGATTTGTTCCGCCGTTGAGTGAAGTTGATTTGAGGCAGAAGCGATTCCTGATGAAATATCCACGGTCTGGGAAACAAGATGGCGTAGATTGTCTACCATCATTTTCATTGCGGCAATCAAGCTGTCTTCACGCTTACCAGTGGTAGTAATCTGTAGCGCAAGGTTTCCTGCTGCTACTTGTTGTGCGATTTCAACGACCTCAACAGGGTCGCCCCCGAGTTGACCCTGCACAACGTTTGAAATCAGCAAACCCAGGCCGATTGCCAGTAATACACCAATCAATGCAACCGTAATCATGTAATTTGTGGCACTATTTGCGGTACTGTTGTTGCTGAGTGATACCAGTTTTGCCTGTGCTTCCTTTGATTCCATCAGTTTGTCTATCATTTCCTGCTCATGCAGGGCAGCTTTTTTGGCATCTCCGTGCAAAACGGCAAGTGCTTCTGCATCTTTTTTGGTATCGTCAAGCTCCAACACCTTCGTAATATATTCACCATAGACTTTACGGGCTTCTTTGAATTCTTTGAATAACTTATGCCCTTCTTCAGTCAGAATAGTCTTTTCAAACCTGTCTGAGCGCTCGGTTATTGTTTCACGAAGTTTCCTGATATTCTCCCGATAAAGTTTGTCTTCATTTTCATCTTTAGATTCAACAACATCACGAAGGTTGATACGTACTCTCTGGAATGCTACCGCTATATTGGCAAGGTCTCCGAGTGGAACCGTTATCTTTTCATAAAGCTTTTCATCCTGGACATTGATCTGCTTGATAAATTTGATGCCAATGCCGCCAACAACACCAGCGATAACAGCCACCAGAATGAATCCCGTCAAAAGTTTGCTGCTGAGTCGAAGTGAGTAAAACCAATTCATTTGTTTCCTCCAATTTATATAGACTGATTCCGTCGAAATGATTGCGTTAATTGTAGATGGTGTTGCATTGAATGGATGAATTCATGCTGAGACGTTTACGTCCGGAGTCTTTTATTGCCGTGTTGAGCGAACAAGTTTTTGTTGTATATCACAAAAAAAACTCGAGTGGCCAAGCTTTTTAATGAGAATGGAAAAAAACAAAATTGCTCAACAATTTGGAGGTCGTATACGATATTGTGCCGTATATTGAATTGGCCGCTGTTCGGCCGCTGGCGTATGGTAGATGTTTTTCAGAATGGATGAGGCAATGACACACGTTGCGTCATAGGTACCCGGCACAGACAGAGCTGGTAAAACAGTTGAAAAATACGATTAAATAGTGTTACGGCTATTCGTATAAAACAGAGAAACTGGCGCCGAAGGTGGGAAACACCCCCGTTCGGTTGTACGGAGCTTTTGCATGACACAAAGAGAAAACGATACCGGCGGCCGCTTCAAAATAAAAAGCGTACGTATGATCACCCCGACAAAAGGAAACACGTGCGGCCCTTCCGAGCCCGGAAACGATAAACCACCCTGTTGAGGGCCTCAAACTTCCACCGGTGGTGGAGGAATCACGGAAAATGTTGCCGGTTTTGTTGGATGGCTGAAGACTCCGGTCGGTCGGGTGCCGCGCATCTCTACGGATCTGAACTACGGCGATCATCTGGGGGCCTGTCTGGCGCGCTGGGGCTTCAAACGGATGGAGTTTATTGTCCCGCCCGGCCTGTATGCCATCGGTAACCCGACTGCGGAAGCCCCGGTGCTGGTGACGGCCAATTATAAAATGAGTTATGACCTTGTCCGTCAGGCACTGGCCGGACGTGATATCTGGCTGCTGGTGATGGAAACCTACGGCGTCAATGTCTGGTGTGCTGCCGGCAAGGGGACGTTCGGCACCGGCGAACTGGTGCGGCGACTTACGATAACCGGGCTTTCCGCGGTTGTCAGCCATCGGCGCCTGATTCTGCCGATTTTGGGTGCGCCGGGTATCTCTGCTCACGAAGTGGCACAGCGGACCGGTTTCAATGTTTGCTACGCTGCCATTCGTGCTGTCGATCTGCCGGAGTATCTGGACAACGGCACGGTCACCACGCCGGAGATGCGTCAGTTGACGTTCACCTTCTACGAGCGTCTGGTGCTGATTCCGGTCGAGATCGTGCTGGCACTTAAATCGATTCTCGGCATCGGGGTGGTCATTTTGGTACTGATGTCTCTGCTGGGCAATCTGACCGTTGGCGTCGTGGGTTTCTGTGCATATCTGGGCGCATGCATGACCGGTGTTGTGCTTGGGCCGCTGCTGCTTCCCTGGCTGCCGGGGCGCAGCTTTGCCGTCAAGGGTGCCGTCGTCGGTCTGTTCTGGAGTACTTTGTTTTATGCCGGTGCGGGGGGCTCTGGTTGGAGTGGTGCCGTCATCGCCGCGCACTTTCTGGCTTTGCCGGCGTTTAGTGCTTTTTACACCCTCAATTTTACCGGCTGCAGCACCTATACCTCCCGTTCGGGAGTCAAAAAGGAGATGCGTATTGCCCTGCCGATCATGGGGGGTGCAGTTATTGTCGGCATACTACTTCTGCTGGCGGGGAGGTATCTGCTATGAGAAACTTTCGTTATCTGGAAAATGTGGCAACGGTGACGTTAGATGTGCCGACCTGCATCGGTTGCGGCAGATGCATTGAGGTTTGTCCGCATCAGGTATTTGTGCCGGATGGGAAAAAGGTCCTGCTCGCCGATCGTGATGCCTGTATGGAGTGCGGGGCCTGCGCGCTCAACTGCCCGGTTAAAGCCATCACAGTGGATGTCGGAGTCGGCTGCGCTTCGGGGTTGATTAACGAATGGCTGCAGGAACGCAATCTGGGCAAGGCGGGCGCAGGTGGCTGCTGCTCGTAATGATCTTTACGCTATTCGACCTGTTGTGGAGGCTCATTGATGACAGTGTGGTTGATGTATGTCGCCCTTGGGGCATTTGCGGGGGTGTTGGCCGGTTTGCTCGGTGTCGGAGGCGGTCTGGTTATTGTGCCGGTACTCACCTTCATTTTTACCTCCCAACATCTGCCAGACGTTCACATTCTCCATCTGGCTCTCGGTACCTCGCTGGCCAGTATCATGTTTACCTCGATCTCCAGCCTGCGGGCCCACCACCTGCGGGGCGCCGTTGACTGGCTGGTGGTGCGGCGCATCAGCTTCGGCATCATGGTTGGCACCTTTGGTGGCTCATGGGTCGCCGCCCAGCTTTCCACCCGCTTCCTCAAAAGTTTTTTCGTCGTTTTCCTCTATTTTGTCGCTATCCAAATGCTGCTCAACATCAAACCCAAGTCGCATCGCCAGCTCCCCGGACGGTCGGCGCTGTTCGGCGTCGGCGGCCTGATCGGCGGCGTTTCCAGTCTGGTCGGCATCGGCGGCGGCAGCATGTCGGTGCCGTTTCTGGTCTGGTGCAACGTCGCCATTCACCGGGCTATCGGCACCTCGGCGGCAATCGGTTTTCCCATCGCCCTGGCCGGGGCGATGGGCTATGTGGTCAACGGTCTGTCGATCCCGCTTCCTCCGCATAGTCTCGGCTTCGTCTATCTCCCGGCCCTGATTGGCATCGCTGCCGCCAGTATCGTCACGGCACCACTTGGTGCGAAGCTGGCGCATAGTCTGCCGATCGACAAATTGAAGAAGACTTTTGCGCTGCTGCTGATTGTGATGGGAACCAAGATGTTGTTGAGCCTGGTGTGACGGGGGGACTATACTGTTTACTACAGGCGCAAAAACAAATGACCGGAGTCTGCGTACATTATGAAAACCGGAACAGGAGAACCGCCGCACCGCTCGCCGGTGTGGGTACTTATCGGAGGCATGCTCGGCATGATGGTGGCCATGGGGATCGGACGTTTTGCTTTTACGCCGATTCTCCCGTTGATGCAGCGTGATCTGGGCATCAGTCACAGTCTGGCCGGAGGGTTGGCTTCGCTCAACTATGTCGGGTATCTGGCCGGAGCGTTGCTCTGTGCCCTGTGGCCGCGCGTGTTGCGCAGTAGTCTGGTCAACGGTGGCGCTTTGATCGGCAGCATCGCCACGACTCTGCTGATGGGTGTTACGCTTGTGCCGTTCTGGTGGGGAGCGCTCCGGCTGGGTGCCGGTTTTGCCAGCGCCATTCTCTTTGTGGTCATCGCAATCGAAGTGACCGAAGCCTTGGTGCATAGTCGACACAGCCGCTGGAGCAGCGTACTTTATGGTGGGATCGGTCTGGGGATCGCACTCAGCGGCGCAATGGTGCCGTTCTTGAGCCGGTTTGGCGGGTGGAGTTCGGCCTGGCTGGGGATGGGGGGGCTGTCGGGAATTCTTGCACTTGCCGGGGTCGTGGTGGCTCGCAAGCGCCAGGTCGCAATCGCGGTGCCGGGTGCAGTGTTATCGCCCCCCGGAACCCTTGTCGGTATCAGCAGGCTGGCTGTTGCGTATTTTCTGGAAGGATTCGGCTATATCGTCAGTGCCACCTTTTTGGTGACCATGATCGCCCATACGCCGGGGCTCGCCAGGTTTGCTTCCTTGAGCTGGGTGGCGGTGGGGCTTGCTGCTGCTCCCTCCACCATCATCTGGCCGCGGATAGCAGGCAGGATCGGGGTGAGGAGAGCCTTGACTGCGGCCTATCTGCTTCAGGCCGGCGGCATTCTGCTGAGCAGTGTTGCAATTCATGCGTTCAGTGCCGGATTGGCTGCCGTCATATTCGGCGGAACCTTCCTCGGCATCGTTGCCTTGGTTATGTCCGAGGGCGGCAGACGGGCCGGTACGGAGGGGCGTCGCGCCGCCGCTGTTCTGACCGTCTGTTTCGGAGCTGGTCAGGTTATCGGGCCGCCTCTGGCCGGACTTTTGGCCGATCAGCAGGGGAGTTTTACCGTGCCGCTGCTGCTGGCCGGTTCCGTGGTGGCGCTTGGTGGTGTGCTGGTGGCAACAGATCGGCGCTTCTCTTAAGCTGTTTATTTTGAACGTGTGGCTGTTTCATTCCGATACTTGTTGTAGTCGTCATAGGCCATGCCATTCACTCTCTCAAGGCATTTTTGGATTTCGCCCTGGTTGGGGTTGTCATAGCACTTTCTCTTCTGCTCTTCTTGAAATCCGGTATACAACCCTGCTGTCCACGCCTTGTAGGTACACCCCTGGCAGACCACGACTCCGCACAATAACAGCAACAACATTTTGTGAAATCTGCTCATGTTCACTCCCTTTATATAGAATCTTGTTAGCAGAGCTGTTCAATCTCCGAATATAGTGTAATTCCAATTCTAAATCAAAGCGTCTTCTTCGTTGGCTCGTCCTCAGCTCCTCAACATACTGACGGGTATGCTTTCGTCGCTTCGATCCTCGCCGCCTTCTATGTTGTCCTCGATTTAGAATTGGAATAATGGTCACTTCCGGGAGTGCGAAAACCACTCGAAAGACTGTTGAATGCTGTACTGGAGGTACAGGTGTTTTGATCGATATTACGCCCGGATAGTATAAATATTACATTGACATATTCAACTTTTTATATATATATGGATGTTATTACAGCGCGGAGGAAATATGTCTCGTTTATTACTTACCTGTGTGGTTGTGCTGCTTTCGGTCACTGCTGTCAGAGCTGAAATAGTGAAACTCTCGCTCAAGGACGCCATGAGTATGGCCCTTGAGAATAACAACCAGATTAAGGCTGCCCGGTTCAACTCCCAGGCCGCCGCCCTGGGAGTCACAAGTGCCAACTCGCGCTATTTGCCCGCTGTTTCTTTTGAGGAAACTCTGATGGCTTCAAACTCCCCCGTTAATACGTTTATGATGAAGCTTGATGAGGGGCGTTTTACCAATAACGATTTCCAGATCAGCAATCTGAACAACCCCTCCGCCAGGCACGATTTTAAAACCGCGCTGTCGATTCAGCAGCCCCTGTTTGTTCCCTCCCTCGCACCGCTGAAAGAGCTGGCGGTCAAGGATGCGCAGAAGTCGGAACTGGGGCTGGAAGCGGCTCGCCAGGGTGTCGCTTTTCAGGTTTTTGCATTGTATCTGGATGTGCAGAAGGCCGATGCCCAGCTGAAGGCTGCTGATAAAGCGGTTGCCGATGCCCGGGAAAATATGCGTCTGGCGGCCGTGAGAACATCCGCGGGGGTCGGGCTCAGGTCGGATGAGTTGCGCTCTCGTACTCATCTCTCCATGGTTGAACAGCACCTTATTTCCATTCATAACGATCTGACGCTGTCGCGGTTGAGGCTGGCTCTGTTGGTTGGTTTGCCGGAAGACACGGTCTATGAAGTATCTGATCTTCCGGGCAGCGTTACGGTTCCTGCTTTGAGCGCCCTGGCAATTTCGGAGGCACTTGAGAACAGGCTTGAAATGAAACAGTCTCATGTCGATCTCGAAAAATCAGCTGCGGCACTCAAGCTTGCCCGGAGCGAGTATCTGCCGACGGTGGGCGCGTTTGCCTCATATCAACTGAATGCCACGGACGCTCCCTTTACCTCGGACAATAATGCCTGGAGCGCAGGTGTTTCACTTAAGTGGAACCTGTTTGACGGATTCCGCCGCTGCAGCGAGCGTGAGAGGGCAGTGTCAGGGCAGTCAGCTGCCCGCGAAATGCTGGAAGCTGCGACGAAAGAGGTCCGCTATCAGCTGAAAGAAAGTTATATCCGGCGTGAAGAAATTGGCAAACGTCTTGAGGTAACCCGGCATTCGGTGTTGGATGCCGAGGAGACGGTCAGGCTTCTGACCACGCGCTACGAAAATTCGCTGGCAACGATGCTTGAATTGCTTGACGCCCAGACGGCGCTTAACCAGTCCCGGGCAAATCTGGTGGAAGCCGAGGCGGGGTATGCCCTGGCAGGCGGACGGATTTACTCTGTGACAGGTACATTTGTGAAGGAGATGTTGAAATGAGAAAACATATACTGCTGGCAACGATTGTCGTGACCGGGGTGCTTTCGGTTGCCGGATGCTCGAAGAAACATGATGCGGGAAAGGCTGAAAGCGCGCCGGTTGTCGTAGTGAAGGGAGCTTCTCTGGAAACCATCCGGAATGGTGCCATCCCGGAAATACTGGATGTGGTCGGAAGTGTGCGTGCGCGAACCAGTGCGGTGGTTTCAACCCGCATTCCCGGCGGCATCAGTGTGCTTCGGGTCCGTGAAGGTGATCGGGTGAAAAAGGGGCAGCTGCTTGTCCAGCTTGATGCTCAGGAAAACCAGGCAACTGCAGCTGTCGCCAGCGCTGCCATTGATGAAGCCCGCCGCGGCCTGGATGAAGCGCTTTCCCGGAAAAAACTGGCTGATGCGACTTTTGATCGATACAACAATCTTTACAAAGAGCAGGCGGTTACCCGTCAGGAATATGAGGTAAAACAGACGGAAAAAGAGATGGCGTCACAAGGGGTTGCCCGCGCCGAGTCGCGACTCAGACAGAATCAGGAAGGGGCAAAGGCCGCAAGCACCGTGTCTGACTACACCCGGATAGTTGCTCCTATTGCGGGCATAATCGCCAGCAAGCAGGTTGATCTGGGCGCCACGGTTTTCCCCGGCCAACCGTTAATGACGATTGAGGATGAAGGGAGTTACCAGCTGGAGCTGGCCCTGCCGGAAAATATTGTGTCCAAGGTAAAAATAGGCTCGCCGCTGCAGGTGACGCTTGATGCTCTCGGGAGTTCTTTTGCCGCCAGGATCGCAGAGATTGTGCCGACTGCCGACCCTGGCAGCCGTACTTTTGTGGCCAAGGTTGCTCTAAACCAGAAAAATCTGAAATCCGGCATGTTCGGCCGGGGCGCACTCAATTGTGGAATGTCGGCTGCCGGTATTACCGTCCCAAAGAAAGCTGTTGTTGAACGCGGTGCCTTGACGTCCGTCTGGGCTGTTGACAAAGAAAACGTCGCTCATATGCGGATAGTAAAGGTAGGCAGGGTGATCGGAGAGCGGTTTGAAATCCTTTCCGGACTGTCGGAAGGTGACCGGATCGTTGTCACCGGCGTCGAAAAGGTCACAGAAGCGGCAAAGGTGGAATAGAACATGGAAAACCTCGGTTTTGCCGGAAAAATTGCCCGCACCTTCATCAATTCCAAGCTTACTCCGTTGATTGTCGGCGCCTCCCTTCTCCTCGGTGTCTTTGCCATCAAAATGACCCCTCGCGAAGAAGAACCGCAGATTGTTGTGCCGATGGTGGACATCTATCTGCCGATGCCCGGTTCTTCTCCGCAAGAGGTGCAGGAGCGGGTAGTGAAGCCTTTTGAGGCCAAGCTCTGGGAAATCAAGGGCGTTGAGTATCTTTATTCCATGAGCCGTCCCGGCATGGGGATCATCACGGTCCGCTTTCTGGTCGGTCAACCGATGGAAGAATCACTGGTCAAGCTCTACAACAAGGTCATGAGTAACCGTACCCTGCTGCCGCCGGGTGCGTCTGAGCCGCTGGTGGTGCCGAAATCGATTGACGATGTGCCGATTCTAGCCCTGACACTCTGGTCTGAACGCTATGATCACGGCACGCTGCGGACGTTGGCCCGTGAAGTTGCTGATGATCTGAAAAAAAGTGAAAACAGTGCTGAAACATCCATAACCGGAGGACTTTCCCGGCAGGTACGGGTGACTCTGGATGCCCCGCGTCTGGCCGGGTACGGTCTTTCACCGCTGCAGGTTGCGGGTGCCTTGCAGAAGGGTAACGCATCACTGCCGTCGGGCAGTTTTTCCAGCGGCAATAAGGAAATGCTCGTGGAAACCGGTGGCTTCCTTGGCAGTGCTGAAGCGGTCAAGCGACTGGTGATCAGCGTTCATGGCGGTAAACCGGTCTATCTGTCGGACGTGGCACACGTTGAAGACGGAGTGCAGGAACCGTCTGATTATGTTTTTATGGGCCTGGGGCCTGCGGCTGCACATAAACAGATAACCGGGAATGCCCGGCAGGACTACGCTGCCGTGACAATTGCCGTTGCCAAGCGTACCGGGGCTAATGCGACCTGGGTGGCAGAGGATCTGGTCAAAAAAATTGAGGCGCTGAAGGGTAAAACAATTCCCTCCGATGTGCAGGTAACAGTCACTCGCAACTATGGCGAAACCGCCCGGGAAAAGAACAATGAACTGCTGTTTCATATGTTCCTGGCGGCAATCTCGGTTACGATCCTGATTGCGCTGTTCATGGGGTGGCGCGCCGGCGCGGTGGCTGCTATCGCCATTCCGGTTACTCTGGCGCTGACTATTCTGATCTTCTACCTGATCGGCTATACGTTGAATCGCATCACACTCTTTGCCCTGATCTTCTCAATCGGGATTCTGGTTGACGATGCCATCGTGGTGGTGGAAAACATTCACCGCTATTTTACGACAACGATCATGGAACCGCTGGATGCGGCAATCAAGGCGGTTGACGAGATCGGCAACCCGACGGTGCTGGCCACTTTTGCCGTTATTGCCTCTATTCTGCCGATGGGATTTGTCGGCGGCCTGATGGGGCCCTACATGCGGCCGATCCCGGTCGGCGCCAGCATGGCCATGCTCTTTTCCATGCTGATCGCGTTCATTGTTACCCCGTATTTTGCCTTCCGCTTTATGAAGGGTGAATCGCACCACGGCACAAACGCAGAGCCGGAAGATTCACGGATGACTGCCTTTTACCGCCACTGGATGGGGCGTCTCATTCACGATACAAAGCTTCGTTACGGATTCCTGGCAGGCGTTGTCACCCTGCTGCTGCTCTCCTGCTCCCTGATCTATTTCAAAGCGGTGACGGTCAAGATGCTGCCGTTCGACAACAAGAACGAGCTGCAGGTGATTATTGATGCACCGGAGGGCACACCGTTGGAGCAGACCGCCCGCATGACCCGCGAAATGGGCGATGCCCTGCGTACCGTGCCGGAGGTGACCGACTTCCAAGCCTACATCGGTACCAGTGCTCCCTTTAACTTTAATGGTCTGGTGCGCCACTATTACCTGCGTAAAGGCGCCAGTCTGGCTGATATCCAGGTCAATCTGCTTCCCAAGGAGGAACGCTCGGATCAATCTCACGCGATTGCGAAACGTATCCGTCCTCTGGTAAAGGCAATTGCAGACAAATACGGCGCACGGGTCAAGGTCGCTGAAATCCCGCCGGGTCCGCCGGTTCTGGCGACTCTGGTGGCGGAAGTGTACGGCCCGGATGATGCCGTGCGGGCAGGCACCGCTGCAAAGGTGAAAGCGATTCTGGCTAAAACGGTCGGCGTGGTTGATGTTGACTGGTATCGTGAAGCCGATCAGGCCAAGCTTACTTTTGCGGTTGATCAGGAAAAAGCCGCTCTCTCCGGTGTTGCTGTTGATGATGTCGCCAGAACCCTGCGCATTGTACTGGAAGGAGAGGGGAGCGGACTTCTGCATCTGCCGAAAGAAAAAGAGCCGGTGTCAATCAATTTGCGCCTTCCGGCAGGTCAGCGCAGTTCTGCCGCTGCTCTTTCTTCTGTCTATGTTCCCGGAGCAAAAGGGAGTGTGCCGCTTTCCCAGTTGGTACGGCTGACTAACAGCAGTGAAGAGAAAACCCTGTATCGCAAGAATCTCAAAAACGTGGTGTATGTCACCGCCGACGTTGCCGGTGAGATTGAGGCGCCGGTGTATGCTATACTGAAGATGCGTAAAGAGATTGATGCCATTCAGTCTCCTGATGGCGAGAAGATTGAGGTGTTGGCGTCACGTCAGCCCTGGAGTGAAGAGCATATCGGCATGAAGTGGGATGGTGAGTGGCATATCACCTATGAAGTGTTTCGCGACCTTGGTATCGCCTTTGGGGCGGTCATGGTGCTGATCTATATTCTGGTGGTGGCCTGGTTCAAGGATTTTACGACGCCGCTGGTGATTATGGCGCCCATTCCGCTGACCCTGATCGGTATTCTGCCGGGACATGCCGCTTTCGGGGCTTTCTTTACGGCCACCTCCATGATCGGTTTCATCGCTCTGGCCGGCATCATCGTACGAAATTCAATCATTCTGATCGACTTTGCCGAAATGAAACGTCGTGAAGGGATGCCGCTGGACGAGGCGATTATCGAGGCCGGAGCGGTCCGTTTCCGTCCGATGCTGCTGACCGCTGCAGCAGTTGTGGTGGGCAGTTTTGTCATCGTTTTCGATCCTATTTTTCAAGGGTTGGCCATCGCCATGATGTTCGGTGAGATAGCCTCCACAACGCTGTCGCGCGTGACGATACCAATTCTCTATTATCTGGTTCAAAGCTGGAAAGAACGGCACCATACGGAAGACGCTATAAAGGAGGAGAGATAATGTTTTGGAATAAAAACAGTAACGTGTCACCGGAAGGGCTTGCAGTGAGCGAGCATTGTCAGGCAGAGGCCGAAGAACTCTATCGCTCGGGCAAATATCATTGTGCAGAAGCGGTGATGGAAACGGTACGGAGGAATTTTGCCGCTGATCTGCCGGAGTCGATTGTCGGCACCGTTTCCGGTTTTGGTGGTGGTTCAAGCTCTGGATGTATCTGCGGGGCGGTTTCGGGCGGTACGGTTGCCCTCGGACTGATTCTGGCGGACAAAAAGGAGACTACCCACCTGACCAAGGAGTTGCATACATGGTTCAAGGAAAAGTACGGGGTAACGTGCTGCAAGATTATCCGGCAGAACCACAAGGGTGTCTGTCCGATGCTGACCGGTGAGGTGGCGGGGAAAGTCGCGGAGATGCTGGGAAGGAAATAACGAATGAAAGGATACGTGTATGAAAGATTTTTTAGTGCTTATTGGCGTCCTTATTTTCTGGGTCGTTCTTCAAAAATATATTCTGCCCCGCCTCGGGATATCTACCTGACTGTCCAATTCTTGTGACCTCGGGGACCGGGGCAGAAAAAAAGAAATAGAAAAACCGAACACCAATGAAAGAGAAACCAGAGGAGATTCACCATGAAAGAAGAATTCTATGTTGAGCGCATCGTGCGCATTGTGGCCGGAACATTTATTTTGCTCTCGCTGCTGCTGGCGCATTTTCATTCACAAAACTGGCTGTGGTTCACCGGTTTCGTCGGTCTGAACCTGTTTCAGTCAGGTTTTACCCAGTTTTGCCCCCTGTTTACTATCCTGCAGAAAATGGGCGTACCACGCTTTCCGAAGAGTGGCTGCTGTAAATGACATACCGTATCACCATCCTCTGTGAAAACTCGGTCGGTCCGCTTTCAGGCACTCTGGGCGAACATGGGTTTTCGGCATTGATCGAACCGTCCGGCGGCGATCCACTGCTGTTTGACACGGGACAGGGACTGACGCTGCTGCACAATGCCCGGCGTATGAATAAAGACCTTTCGCTTGTTAAACAGGTGGTTCTTTCACATGGTCACTACGATCATGCCGGCGGCTTGAAATCGCTGCTGGAGGAGTGTGGCGCAAAACGGATTTTCAGCCACCCCTCTGTTTTTAGCTCTCGCTACCGGGTCAAAGATACCGGGGAGTGGTCTTCGATATCACTGCCTGTCGGCCGGGAAGAGCTTGAGGAGGCAGGTGCTGTTTTTGATCTTTCAAAAGAGTTTCGTGGCATTGCTCCGGGGATGTACCTGACCGGTGAGGTGCCGCGCGTAACTGAGTTCGAAACCGGCGATCGGGGGTTATACTGCGATTGCAGCGGGCAGGAGCCTGATACAACGCCGGACGACCAGTCGCTGGTGTTGGAAACAGACAAGGGGCTTGTGCTCGTTCTGGGATGTTGCCATGCCGGTGTGATAAATACGTTGGAGCACGTTGCCGCCATGACCGGCCGGTATGACGTTTTTGCCGTGATTGGCGGCACGCACCTCGGTTTTTGCAGCCAGGAGCAGATAGGGAAGACGATCTCTGCGCTGAAAAAGTGGGGCATTAAGAAAGTGGCCGCCAGCCATTGTACCGGTTTTGCAGCATCTGCGCGTCTGTCACGGGAGTTGCCCAAGGAGTTTCAGGTGGCGATGGTCGGCTACACACTGGAAGTTTAAATTTAGGTAAAGGAGCGTTGTTATATGAAAAAAATCGTGTTGCTACTGCTGTTTATGGTGGTGATAGTGTCTCAGGTATGGGCTGCCGAGAAGAATATTTCGGCTCGTGACGCAAAAGCGCTGCTTGATGCCAACAAAAATGTGTATCTGCTGGATGTACGTACTCCGCAGGAGTACAGCCAGGGCAAGCTGGCCGGTTCGGTGCTGATTCCGATCGGTGAGTTTGAACGGCGTATCAATGAAGTGCCGAAAAATAAAACTATTGTGGTCTATTGCGCCGTTGGTTCCCGCTCAAAACCGGTGGCCAGTTTCCTGGCCAGGCAAGGGTACAAGGACGTGTATAACATGGCAGACGGCATCGTCGGCTGGTATCGTAATGGTTTTCCTGTCCAGCGATAGCTACAGAACAGGCGCTTTACGTGTAGTGGTATGGTGATTTAGCGAAGTTATTTCAGTTAAATAACGCACACATATTATAAAATCCTATTCTATTATTTTGAATGGGATTTTTTTTTAAATTAAAACATGCGTAAAACAATATAGTTGGATTGGATGTTGTTTTATATAGTCAGAAATCAATATGTCTGGAGTTGTATTTGCAAATTTAGCTGGTATATAGACTCAATCAAACTTTTGAGGGAGGTAACATGAAAAAGAAGAGTATCGGAAAAATTGCGGTGGCACTTATGTTGAGTATGATGGTGCCGATGGCTGCGAGTGCGGCTGAAGCGGATCTGCAGTTGAAAATTGATAAGCTGACCAAAGAGTTTAACGACCTCAAGGGATCGGTTAAGAAAGTTGAAGACAAATCAATCGGCAAATGGCTGACCATTGGCGGCGAGTACCGCTTCCGTGTCGATAGTCTCCATGGGGAAACAGTGCCCTATTCAGATGCTATCGGGACAATGATGAACATGACCAAGTATTTTTTGGGAAACGTAGCCGATAATTCAGCTATTGTAAAACCGGCAGGCACTAACTGGACCAGTGGCGTGTCGTTCTTTGCGATGGGAAAATCTGGTTCATTATTTACCGGAGACCAAATGGGTGTTCTCCTCAATCAGTATATGCCGGCAGCTATGGGCACCATGCTTGCGGCAAATTCAGGAGGAGCTCCCGGTCCTGCCGGAACGTTTCTTGCCAACTTGGCGGCGAATCCTGCGGGAAGCATTGCAGGTTTCCCGACATTTGCAACACTTACTGCTCAACAACAGAAAGTATTGAGCGGTCTTGTCAGTGGATTGCCAGGCCAAAGTACATCTGTATTTAATGCAGCGGGAGCGTACTATGCAGCAAATGGCGGAAATATGGCTCAGTTTGGTGCTGTTATGGCTGATCCAGTTAAAGCCGGCTATTTGATGCAGGCGGTAATGCAGGCATTTCTTGGCGACCCTTCCAAGCTTCCAGCCGGGCTGCCTCCCACTTTTCAGTCGCCTCGTATTCTTGGGCAGGTCGCCAGTTTCAAGCCGAAAAACGAAACACTCTACACCAACAAGTTTGGCCTCGACCTGACTGCAAAAGCAACACAGGATATCACCGTTCACGCCAAGCTTGATATGTACAAGACGTTCGGTTCACAGAACGATTCTGCCACTATGGGCGGTTATTTCGCTGACCGTGTTGGTACATTTGATGGCACCCTCAGTCATGTACCAAGCGACAGCCTGCTGAATGTTGACCGGGCTTTTGCAACATGGAGCAATATTCTTGATCAGCCGCTGTGGTTTTCGGTTGGCCGTCGTCCATCAACCAATGGTGCCCCCAGCAATCTGCGGCTGAATAACGAACGTCCCGGTAATGGTGGTACGCCTGCTCTGCTGGTTGACTATGCATTCGATGGTATGACAGTCGGGTATGCTCCAGACATCGACGCCCTGCCGGGTGCGTATGCCAAGGTTTGTTACGGCAGAGGGTTTGACAGTGGTATCAAAGTTTCTTCTAACAGCATTAAAGACACGGATATGCTCGGTGTTGCTTTGATTCCGGTTGATACCGACCCGCTGCGTGTTTGGCTGCAGTGGAATCGCGGTTTTAACATCTTCGATTTCCCGGTCATGAATAACACCGTCTTTGGCAACACCGCTCCTGCAACCAATCTTGGCAGCATCGATTGGTATGGTCTCGGTGCCATGAGCACTCTTAAAGATATCGGCCCCGGTAAAATGAATTTCTTCGCCGATCTTGGTCTGAGTGTTACCCATCCAAACAGCAATGTTTCCAATAATGCCGGCTTCCAGGGACTTATGACCGGAGAGTTCTTTGCGCCTGAGGCTCCAACCAGCAAAACCGGCTGGGCTGTGTATGCAGGCGTACGGTATGACCTCCCTTCGAAAACCAAGATCGGCTTCGAATATAATCATGGTTCGAAAGACTGGATCACCTTTGCACCCGCTGCTGACGATATGTGGACCAGCAAAGTGGGAACCCGCGGCAGCGTTTATGAACCCTATATCATTCAGGAGCTTGACCTTAAGCCGATATCATCGTATCTGAGCAAAGGGTTCTTCAAGCTTGGCTACCAATATTATGATTTCGAGTACACAGGCAGCAACAACTGGGTCGGCGCTCCCGTGAAGATCTCCTCCATCCAGCCGACAGACCTGATGTTGATGGCGCCGGTGAAAAAAGCACATGATGTCTATGCCACTTTTGAAGTGAAGTTCTAAACGTAGTTCATTGTCGGAGAGTCATACCGACTCTCCGACAGTTTTTCAGTCGGCAGCTTGCATCGTGATAATTAGCTGTTAAACCAATTTATGTACACAATCTCAACAAAGGGGTACCTACAATGAAAAAACTGGTTTCGATCGTTTTGGTGATGGCACTTATGATTTTTTCTTCGCTTGCTGTGGTGAGAACAGCCAGTGCTGATGAAATTAAGATGACCGGCTCAATTACTAAAATTGAGCTTGCTGCAGATGGCAAGTCTGCTACAGCGGTATTAAAAGACACTAAAACAGAGGCATCAGTGATAATAACCATCACAGATGACCTTACCCTCGACAAATTCAAGGATAAGCGCATTGTTGAAGGCGATGAAATCCGTACAAAATATGAAAAATCCGGTGACAAGAACACAAGCAAAATGTTTAAAAAGACAGCCGGTTGTTAAGCTGTATATCATCGAGGAGGATGAAATCCATGACCAGGAAGATGCTTCTGTTTACCCTAGTCGCCTGTATGTCTTCAGCGACAGCATATTCAGCTGATCCTGCTGCACCGGCAGCTTCAACCGCCAAGCCGACTATTGCAAAAATCTGCACCAATTGCCACAAAGCGGAACCAAACGTCCTGCGTGGCCACTTGGATGGCATTTCGTTCAAGGCTCAGACTATCCAGATGAAGATTGATGGCAGCGTGACTCTTGTCAAGTTTGATGAAGATGAGATCAAAGTCATCAACGATGCGCGTACAAGTGGTGACGGTGAGTTGTTGAAAGACAACAAGATCAAAAAGGGACACGAAATAAAGATTGAATATACTGAAGATAATGGCGTCAAAACCGCCCGTAAGCTCGTTGCCAAGCCTCCGGTAGAAGTGTCGAAAGAGATGCTGATCACCACTCCTGAAATTGAAAAACTTGTGGCAAAAGGACCAGTAAAGGGTGGATATTTCCTCTTTGACTCCCGTCCCAACGCCCGCTTCATAGAAGGTTCTATTCCGACCGCCATCAGCCTTCCATATCCCGAGTTTGATAAAAATGTGGAAAAACTTCCTAAAGATAAAAAAGCCCTGATCATCTTCTTCTGCTCAGGTGTTACCTGCAATATGAGCCCCGGTTCGGCCGACAAGGCAAAGAAGCTCGGTTACACAAATATCAAGGTGTACAAGGACGGCATGCCGGCGTGGTATGAAAAAAACTATGCCGCACTGACACCGCAATCCATGAAGGAAGCCTGCAAAGACGTTCCCTATGTGATGCTTGACGCTCGTACGCCGAAGACCGTTTCTGCCGGGTTTATCCCCGGTGCGGTGCCGTTTCCTGCGGCAAAAGCGGCTGCATTGGCAAAGTCACTTGACATCAAGCAGAAGAAAGCGCCGATCGTCGTCTATGATGCCAAGGGTGGTAAGGAAGCCGCTTCGGTAGCCAAAGAACTGGTTAAGGCCGGGTATGGCAATGTTAAGGTCCTGACCGGTGGTTTTGATGCCTGGAAGGCTGCCAGATACGATGTTGCTACGGGCAACCCCGCTTCCAAAGTTGTCTATGTACCAAAGCCCCGCCCCGGTGAGATTGAGTTGGATGAATTCAAGAAAATTCTCGCTGCTCCTCCTGCCGGTGTCATGATCGTTGACGTGCGCAGCCAGGCGGAAGCCAAGGTCGGTAAGCTGAAGGATTCAGTTGTTATACCGCTCAATGATATCAAGGAGCGGATAGCAGAATTCCCCAAGGACAAGCAGATTCTGCTCCATTGCAATACCGGTGTCATGGCTGAAATGGCCTATAACGAACTTAAAAACCTCGGAATATCCAATGCAAAATTTGTAAACGCCCGTTTCAAGTTTGAGAAGGACGGGAGCTATACCATGGTTAAAGAATAAGAGGCCGATGCGCTCCAGGCCCCCATGATGGGGCCGGAGCGTTTGGAATAAAAAAAATTTCAGTTAAATATCAGTAAATGCATATTATCGGATTTAATCGTAGGTCATGTATATCATCTGCTCCTGATCGGAGGTACAAGTGTCACTCATATTTTCACGTAGAACATTCCTGAAGGCGGCCGGTGCAGCTACGGCGGGTATAACCGCAGCCGCAACCGTGCCGAAGAAGTTTCTTTCCTGGGCTGAAGAGGCCGGTCAGAAAGATATGAAACAGATTCCCACCTTCTGTGAACTCTGTTTCTGGAATTGCGGCCTTATTGCCAAGGTGGAGAATAACAAGGTCGTCAAAATTGACGGCAACCCGCTCAGTCTGCGTGGTCGCGGTCGTCTGTGCGGTCGCGGCAATGCTGCACTCGGGGCGCTGTATGATCCGGACCGCCTCAAGTTTCCACTGATCAATATCGGCAAGCGCGGCGAACCGGTCTGGAAACGGGCAACCTGGGATGAAGCCCTGGGGCTCATCGCCCAGAAAATGAATGCAATCAGGGACAAGTACGGTGTTGAGGCGTTGGCAATGATTTATCACGGAACCGGTGCCGCGTTCTGGAAGCATCTTCTGCATGCCTACGGCGTCACGACTTTTGCCGCCCCTTCTTTTGCACAGTGCCGCGGACCGAGAGATATCGGCTTTGTATTAACCTACGGCGCTGATGTGGGATCTCCGGAATATTACGATTTCAGCAAAAGCAAATACATCGTACTGCTTGGATCACACCTGGGTGAAAATGCCCATAACAGCCAGGTGCAGGATATTGTCAAAGGCTTCTCCAGTGGTGCCAAGCTGACCGTTGTTGATCCGCGCCTTTCCAATATTGCTTCGAAGGCTGATCGCTGGCTGCCGATAAAGCCGGCAACCGACCTGGCCCTGCTGCTGGCCTGGATCAGAATTATTATCGAAGAGGAACTCTATGATAAGGAATATGTTGCGAAATATGCCATTGGATTTGACGAGTTGCGGGCGGAAGTTCAGCAGTATACACCGGCCTGGGCAGAGGCTGAAACGACAATTGCGAGCGATGTGATTGTGGATGTTGCCCGTGAATTGGGTAAAAACGCCCCCAATGTTTGTATTGGCGCCGGTCGATATGCCACCTGGTATGGTGATGATACCCAGCGCAGTCGCGCCATCGCTATTTTGAACGCCCTGCTTGGTTCCTGGGGCCGTGAGGGAGGCTATTTCTTTCCAACCGGTGCTAAAGTGCCGGAATACCCGGGTTTGCCGGCGTATCCTTCACATGTTGAAGAGGGGGAAAAGCTGGATGCAGCGTATCCGTTTGCCCTGCTGCAGACAACAACATCCATCAAACAGGCGACGATCACTGATAAACCACATCCGATCAAAGGATGGTTCGTGTACGGCTCAAATCTCATGAAAACCATGCCGGATAAGCAGGAAACCATCAAGGCCATTCAAAATCTTGATCTGCTGGTTGCCATCGATACCATGCCGGTTGATTTCATCAACTATGCCGATATTGTACTGCCTGAGTGCACCTATATGGAACGTTTTGACGAACTTGCGGTAGGCAAGTTTAAAGGGATGTCGGAGATTGGTCTCCGCCAGCCGACGGTTGAGCCACTGTTTGAATCAAAAGCTTCCTGGTGGATGACGAAAGAGTTGGGAAACAAACTGGGCTTGTCGGCATACTTCCCCTGGAAAGATGGTGAAGAATATTTGTCCAAACGCTGCGAGGCGGGCGGAATCGATTTTGCCGAGTTAAAACGGAATGGTGTCATCGTGAAAAAAGGGGGCAATCCTTATATCACTGCAGATCATCAGCCAGAATTCGCGACACCGTCGGGCAAGATTGAACTGTATTCAAAACAGTTAGCTGAAAAGGGTTTCGATCCGGTTCCTAAATACACCAAACATCCGACGCCGCCGGCCGGTCATTTCCGGCTGCTGTTTGGCCGGGCGCCGCTGCATACCTTCTCCCGCACCACCAACAACTTCATGCTGACCGACCTGCAGAAGGAAAACTACCTGTGGGTTAACGCCAAAAAGGGCAAAGAGCTGGGCTTGAAAAACGGTGAATATGTATCGTTGGTTAATCAGGACGGTGTTATTGCAAACGGTCATATCAAGGTTAAACTGACCGAGCGTCTGCGGGAGGATGCGGTCTACATGAATCACGGTTTCGGCGTTCATGCGAAAGGGATGAGCCGCGCCAATGGTCAGGGCATTGCCGATGATGACCTGATTACAAAGCATGCCATAGATCCGATCATGGGTGGTACTTCCATGCGCGGAAATTTTGTCAAGATTGTGAAGGGGGCCTGATATGCAGATATTCGGAGTTTTTGTTCCATCAAAAGAAAGGCTGCAGAGTTATTTCAGTCTGTTTAAGCAGGGCAAGGGCGGCCTCATTGTCTATCTCGCACTCATCGGGCTTGTTCTCGGAGGTTTTGGTTTTGGTAGTATATTTATCCTTGGTCACGGCCACACCATCAATACCTCCAGTCAGGTTCCCTGGGGTCTGCAGATTTCAACATATGTCTATTTTGCGCTGGTAAGCGGCGGCTGTATTTTTACAAATTTCATTGGCAACATGTTTTTCCACGCAAAATACAAGCCGTTGGCATCCCGCGTTATCTTTATGGGACTAATCACTGCCATTGCCGGATTTGCCTCGCTGGCGTCCGAGTTGGGCCATGTTGAGCGGATGTATATGTTTATGCTCTCACCGAATCCGACGTCACCCATGTTCTGGATGTCGATCTGGTATACTGCCGATATCTCAATTCTGCTGGTGGAGTACATCAACATACAGCGCCATAAGCATTCCATGGCCCTGCTCTATACCTCCTTTGTCATCCCGGTTATCACCTACTGTTCACTGGGCAGTCTTTTTGGTGCTGTCGGCACCATGCCGTATTACTACAGTTCACTGCTGCCGATCTATTTTCTGTTCAGCGGCTTTTTAAGCGGAAATGCTCTCTGCGCAATAATTGCCGCCTTTCATTCCAGAACAACCGGTAGTATGACGCTGATCAAGTCGTTTATGCGGCTGCAGAAGATTGCCCTTGCATCAGTATTTGTACTGACGTTTTGTCGTATCATTATCGGCTTATCCAGTCACCTGAATGGCTATGAAGTATTCCGTGAAACGTTTTTCCAGAATGTGATATTCGGGATCTTTGGCGCTTTGGTGATCCCCTTCATGATTCTCATGTACAAACGTACGGTTGGAGGGCTTCTGCTTTCAAGTCTGATTGTTCTGCTGACGCAGTTCATGGCACGACTTGATCTGGTTGTTGAAGGCTTCAGGGTTCCTGTTTTCAGGGTATATGACATGCCGGAGCGGATCAGCTATTTTCCGTCGATATTCGAGATACTTGTGGTGTTGGCATCTGTGTCGCTTGTCACTGTGGTGTATGTGGTCTGCGAAAAAACCGGTCTGTTTGAAATAGCTGGAAAGGAGACCCATTAAATGAGCTCTATTGAAGATAAAGATATCCTTGAAATCATGCATGCCGATCTCCAGCGTGCTCTGAAAAAACCTCGCAAAGAGCGCCGCTGGGCCATGGCAATCGATCTGAAGAAATGTATCGGCTGTCACGCGTGCACAACTGGTTGTATGTCAGAAAACCTGACTCCGCCTGATATTCATTACCGTCCGGTCAAGGAAGAAGAGCTTGGTGAATTCCCCAATACCGGCATGCGCTTCCTGCCGCGTCCCTGCATGCAGTGTGATGCACCAAGCTGTACCCAGGTTTGCCCGGTTACCGCCACCTATAAGCGTGATGACGGTCTGGTTACCATTGATTATGAAAAGTGTATCGGCTGTCGCTATTGTCTGGTTGCCTGCCCCTATGGAGCCCGTTCAGCTGATGTCGGACACTATTATACCGGTGATTTCCGTGACAAAACCTATGAAGTGGAAAACTCGGGAGAATATGGCAAAACAATAAAACGTACCAGTCACTGGCGCTCTCCCATCGGCAATGCCCGTAAGTGTCATTTCTGTATCCACCGGGTGGAGAAGGGCGAGTTGACGCGCTGCACGACAACCTGTCTGGGGAGTGCCACCTATTTTGGTGACATTAATGATCCGCAGGCGTTGATTACCAAGCTGATTCACAAATCTAACGTGATAAAATATAAAGAAGAATTGGGTACAAAACCGATGGTCTATTACATTGTATAAAGAAAACTGGACATTCCGGAAAAATATGCTAGAAACTGAATAATTATATAAACCGGCGTGCCGGTAATCAAACAAAGGAGAATGTACATGAAAAAAATCGTAGCCATGATCGTCGCAGCAATGATGTCCCTGAGCTTTTCAATGGTAGCCGTAGCCGCTGAGGAAAAAACTGCCGAAAAGCCAGCAGCTGAAAAGAGTGAAAAAGTTGAGAAGAAAGACGCCAAAAAGGAAAAGAAAGACGTTAAAAAAGATAAAAAAGACGTTAAAAAAGACAAGAAGGACGAGAAGAAAAAAGAAGCCGATGCCAAGCCGGCCGCAAAAGGTAAAAAAGAAGTTTCCGGTTGCTGATTTTTGTTTGAAATATGTGGACGAAACGGAGAGGCATGAGCAGTCAGCGTGCCTCTTTTTTCTTTAAGCAGTGAAAGTCACTATAGTGCGGCGGTAGTAGCGCAATGGTGTGAGTGTCAATCTGGAGGATACATGCTGATCAAAACAAAAATAGTGGTTGGTGTCGGGTTCATGTCGCTTTTTATGATTGTTATCGGCGTAATTGGGCTTATCGGGTTTGCCGAGAGCAACAAGGCGCTGGAGCGTGTGTATACAGTCAACATGAAGAACAGTGGCCTGTTGAGTAAAATCAACGGGTTAATGCGTGCCAACCGCATACAGATGCTCCTTGCTCTGCAGCATGATCCAAAAAGTGAGTTCAGTGCATTGCATGAACATTCAACCAGTATGCACACCGACTTGGCAAAGAAATATAGTGAGGAGAGCGAAGCTGCCTGGAAAGAATACAGCGCGTCGATCACCACTAAAGAAGGGCGTGACCTTGCGGACGCTTTCCAAAAAGATCGCATGAAGTACGAAAAGGACGGCCTTGAAGCGGCAGGCAAAGCGGTGTTGGGGGGGGATTTCCATGAGACCTACCGCATCACTTTCGATGTTATCAACCCGGGCATTCAGGCCGCCAATAAATCTCTGGATGCACTGATACAGTATGAAGTGACGCTGGCAAAGGGGGTGCACGATGTTGCTGCGTCTCGTTCAGCCTTTTTCCGTACACTAATTATGATTGCTATTGCCGTGGCGGTTTTAATCGGTGGATCAATCGGCCTGATGATTGCCCGTTCTATCAGCAAATCCGTTGCGTTACTTAAGGACACGGCTGCAGAACTTGCCGCAGGCAATTTGACAAAACGTTCCACCGTAAACAGCCGTGACGAATTGGGGGAGATTAGCATCTGCTTCAATCAGGTGGCGGAGACACTCTATGGAGTCGTTACTCAGGTGCGCTCCAGCGCCCACAATGTTTCCGGGGCTGCGGTGGAGTTACGTGCAAATTCCGAACAGATTGCATCCGGTTCGGAAAACGTAGCAGCTGAGGCTGCCACAGTTGCCACCGCCGGAGAAGAAATGGCGGCGACGTCAAACGATATCGCCCACAACTGCTCACGGGCGGTTGAAAGTGCAGATCATGCTTCACAGGCGGCGAATAATGGTGCGGCGATCATTCAGCAGACTGTTGCCGGAATGGCGCGCATAGCCGTCAAGGTGCAGGATTCGGCCCGCACGGTTGAAACGCTGGGGGAAAAGTCGGAGCAGATTGGTACGATTATCGGTACCATTCAGGATATTGCCGATCAGACTAATCTACTGGCGCTGAATGCTGCTATTGAAGCTGCCAGAGCAGGTGAACAGGGACGTGGGTTTGCCGTTGTTGCTGACGAAGTTCGAGCTCTGGCAGAGCGTACAACACGTGCTACCCGGGAAATCAGCGACATGATCAAGTCGATACAGGCAGAAACGCGCACTGCCGTTTCCGCCATGGGGGAAGGGGTTAGAGAGGTAGAAAAGGGTACTGCAGACGCCGCCCGTTCGGGCGAAGCGCTGAGCGAAATTCTGGCACAGGTGAACGAAGTGACCGGACAGATCAACCAGATAGCGACCGCAGCAGAAGAACAGACCGCCACCACCAACGAGATCAGCAACAATATGCAGCGCATCACGGATGTAGTGCAGGAAACAGCCGGAAGCTCGCAGGAAACCGCGGCGGCTGCGGGGCGGTTGTCAGCTCTTGCGCTAGAACTGCAGGAAATTGTTGACAGGTTTAGGCTTTGAGTCCTGGTTCGGGTCAGCTGATCGGCGCTTTGTCGCACTATCATATTCCGTAGCGACAGCTAAGGCGCAAACGGCAGGCTGAAGTTCGCAGTGCTGCAGGATGATGCTTCTGTCAGCTTCGGTTGTTTATTGAAAACATCCCGTATCTGCTCAATAAAATTGCCAAGCGACCGTGTTGATGCAGAGGCGCTGTTCACAATCAGAGTGCGTTTGTACGCGTGTTCAAAGCCGGTCACACGATGGGCGCGTAACGTACCTTCCCTCACTAATTTATCAACGACGGACCGGGAAATAAAAGCAAGCCCATAGCCTTCGAGTACCGAGCTTATGATCAAGTGCAGGTCGTCATAATAAATTACTCTACTGAATTCCGCATAATCCCTGCCGAGCTTCTTCATGTTGTAATCAAGCAGTTTGCTGGAGCAGCACCCTTCCTTTCTGGTGTATAAATCGAAGCGGGTCAGATCGTCTAAAAGCATTTCCTTTTCTGTAAGAGCCAATTTTGAAGCACTGACAAAAACAACATCATCGCCCGGCAGCTGAAATGTTTCAAATTCAGAAAGATCATAGTCTTCGGTATGTTCGATTACTCCAACCTGGTACAGCCCCTTCCGCATTCCATCGACAACCTTGTCAGGCATTTCAAAAAAGAACTTCAATTCTGACATATCCGGCTTGAGCAGCATAAAGTCTTTCATTATTTCAGGTAGATATGCAACGCCAAAGGAAGGGGTACAGCAAAATGTAATTCCGGTCCGGGGTGAAAGTTCACGGAGATCGTTCAACAGGTCGTTTTCAAGCTGCAGCATCTTTTCTGCTTTTTCTATCACAACCTTTCCCGCATCAGTTGCTGCCAGGACAGGACCGCTACGGTCAATAAGTGAATATCCGTACTGCTCTTCCAAAAATTTGATTCT
>JAYTVV010000040.1:0-1923 GCA_043743795.1 Geobacteraceae bacterium | reverse complement strand
TGCCGACCTGGACCCTGCCACGGGAACGCCGGTCGGGGACGATGGGTATTACCTGTATATCCTGTCGGAGGCGGCCAACTGGAACTTCAGCGCGGCTTCGTCGCTGGTTTTTTCGATCTGGCGACGTCCGTGGGCGCACAGCTGGATCATCCTTGAATCGCCCCGGGACCGGCTGGAATTCGGCCACACCGGGGACTTCGGTCTGGCTACGGCACGCTACCACGAAGGTGTCATGAAGCGGGGCAGAGCGGGTGACCCCAATCCGATAGCCTATCTATGGGAGACCATGGCCGATGGTGAATTTCAGACCGGCAAGCCCAACCGTCCCCCGTCGTTTGTCTGGAGAATGCCGATTTCACAGCGCCATCATCAACTGATTCAGGACTATGTGGCGCAACGGACATACAACACGTTCGGCTTGAGGAACAATAACTGTACCGACATGGTGGCACAGACAGCATCCCTGGCGGGTATACACCTGAACCATCGCATTCGCCTCACCTTGCCATCGGAAACAAAGTTTTTAGGTAAGACCCTGCGGGTCTGGACGGATCCGAACTACCGTATTCTGGAATTCAGCACACCGGAGGTTCTGGAGCTGGAGCTGCGGCAACTTGCCAGGATGGGAATCGGGAGTGATGTTACGGAGTGGTACCTGGCTTTGAAATGATGATTGCGTTGAGCTGTTAGTGGGTCGGGAACGCTGAGCCAACCGGCGGATCGTCATGTACGGGAGATTGTATGAAAACGCAGCACTGTTTTGACATAAATACCGAGCAGCAAAGTTCCACCATCAGCTTTGTCTGGCGGCCCGTGGAATTTACCCCGGCGGTGGTCCAGATGGCCCAGCGAACGGGCAGCGGCGCCGTTTTCGATTTTTCACTAATGGCGGTGAACGAGCTCCGTTCTGTTCTGCAGATGGCAGGTTCAATCGGTCAGGTCATGGATATCAAGGTTTCCGCCGCCATCTTTTTTGACCCATCGCTGGGACCGCTGCTGAAAGAAACCGGAGTGAGGAATATCTGGGTTGAGTGCCACCCGCTGATTTCACAGATCGATGGCGCAACGTATCTCACCAGAATTTCAGAACTATCGGAGATCTGCCACTGCTATCCAATTACCGGTGACCTGGAACTGCTGACGGTGCTGTGCCGGGAAAATTCAGGCATCCGGCGCATTGTGCTGAAAGGCTGCGAGGCCGCCGGATTCGTCAGTGGCGAGACAGCCATGTCACTCCATGCCATGGTCAGGGAAAAGCTGGCCACACAATCAGAGCCAGCGGAGATCCTGATCTGGGGAGGTATCTTCACTCCGGAAGCAACGGCGGCGTTTCTGTCAACCGGTGCGGCCGGCATCGTCTTCGAGAGCCTCCATTGGCTGACCGATCTGGTTGCCATTGACGACGTGCAGCGTCAGCGACTGTCCAGACTTCGCCTGGATTCAACCGAGCTGATCGGCGTTAACCTGCAGGTCCCCTCCCGCCTTTTCAATAAGGGGAACTCACGTGCCTTCAACGAAATAAAAGCTGTCGAGGAGTCACTATCCGCAGCAGAGACCATTGAGGAGAGCCGGCGCTCATTCGCACGCCAGTTGTTTGACAAATCCATGCAACCCCTGGAGAGCAATTTCACCCAGGATGAGCTGATTCCGCTGGGTGTCGAGGCGGCCTTTGCCGCATCGTTCGTCGAGCGTTACGGCCCCGGAACCGAAGTCGCGCTGACCGCCTTCATGGCTGCAATCCGCAACTTCCAGCGCCTGGCGGAGGATAAAAAGGGTTGTTATGTAGACAGCCCCGTAGCCCGTGATATGGGCATCCGCTATCCCTTTATCCAGGGCGCCATGTCATGGATCAGCGACAGCCCGGAATTTGCCCTGAACATTGCCGATGCCGGTGGATTGCCGACCATCGCCCTTGGCATGATG
>JAYTVV010000039.1:0-2267 GCA_043743795.1 Geobacteraceae bacterium | reverse complement strand
GATAGTTTCCTCCGCTCGGTCTGCGCACCGCTTGGTATAGATCTTCCCGAACCGTTTCACTACGGCGTTGGTATGGTATTCACTTCGCCAAAAGCGACTGAGCGCAATGCTGCCCGCCATATTCTGGAAAAAATCCTGGTAGCTGAGGGAGTTGAGCTCCTCGGTTGGCGCAATGTGCCGACCGATAACTCTTCACTGGGGAACACCGCTTGGGAAGGGGAGCCGATGGTGCGGCAACTGTTCCTCAAACGACCGCTCGACTGTGTCGACGAGAAGGCATTCGACCGCAAACTCTATATAATTAACCAGCGGGCAACCAACGAAATCAGGCGTGCCGGAGTTGATGAACACTGGTATGTTTGCAGTCTCTCAACTCGGACCATGATCTACAAAGGCATGCTTATGCCGGTGCAGGTCGACAAGTATTTTCCTGAGTTATGCGATCCAGCCATGGAAAGCGCCATTGCTCTGGTACACTCTCGTTTTTCCACCAATACATTTCCTAGCTGGGATCGCGCCCACCCGTATCACTTCCTGGCCCATAACGGCGAGATCAACACCCTTCGTGGCAACGTCAACTGGATGAACGCACGTCAGAACCATATTACAAGCGAGCTGTTTGGCGATGACATCAAGAAGATATTGCCGATTATTAATACCAATGGCTCTGATTCGGGCATGTTTGATAATTGCCTGGAACTGCTTGTCATGAGTGGCCGCTCCCTGCCGCATGCTATTATGATGATGGTGCCGGAACCGTGGGAAAACCACACAGAGATGAGTGAAGAGAAAAGGGCTTTTTATGAATACCACTCCTGCCTGATAGCACCGTGGGATGGTCCGGCTGCAATTGCCTTTACCGATGGTCGCAGTATCGGAGCTGTTCTTGACCGTAACGGATTGCGTCCTTCGCGTTATTACATTACCAATGACGATCTTGTTATCATGGCCTCAGAAGCCGGAGTTCTGCAAGTCGAGCCGGAGCGCATACTGCACAAGGGGCGACTTCAGCCGGGTCAGATGTTCCTCGTTGATACGGAGCAGGGGCGTATTATCCCGGACGAAGAGATCAAGCAGGAACTGGTGGCCGCCAACCCTTACGGCAAGTGGTTGAAAGAGAACTATGTCCTGCTGGAAGAGCTGCCGTACGTATCCGACATGCCTCACCCCGAACAAAGCAATTTGATTCAGCGCCAGCAGGCTTTCGGCTACACATACGAGGATCAGCGGGTTGTCCTTGGGCCGATGGCTCGTGACGGCATTCAGCCACTTGGTTCCATGGGCACAGACACCCCTCTGGCAGTGCTTTCTGATCACTCCCAGCTGTTGTACAATTATTTCAAGCAGCTGTTCGCCCAGGTCACCAATCCGCCAATCGACCCGATTCGCGAAGAGATTGTCACCTCCACCATCACGTTGATCGGCTCAGAAGGGAACCTGCTGGAGCCGACAGCAACAAACGCGAGGAGAATCAAGCTTCAGAATCCACTACTCTGCAATCAGGAGTTGGAAAAGCTGCGTCAGATTGACAGACCTGGGTTCAAGGCGGCAACGTTGCCGCTTCTTTTTCCGGTGACTCGTGGCGCCGCTGGAATGGAGCGTGGGTTGGAGGCGCTTTTTGCGGTTGCTGATGTGGCCGTTGAGGCCGGAAACAATATTCTGATCCTCTCCGACCGCGGTGTGGACAAAAATAATGCTGCAATTCCGGCACTACTTGCCGTTTCCGGCTTGCATCATCATTTGGTAAGCAGTGGCACCCGCACGCAGGTGTCTCTGATTCTGGAATCGGGTGAACCGCGCGAAGTTCATCACTTTGCCGTGCTGCTTGGTTACGGCGTAAATGCAATTAATCCCTATCTGGCTTTCGAATCTCTTGATGACATGATTCTTCAGGGGATGCTGCCGGATCTTGACCACAAAAAGGCGGTCAAAAACTTCATCAAGGCGTCAATCAAAGGCGTCGTTAAAACCATGGCCAAAATGGGGATCTCCACCGTTCAGAGCTATCGTGGCGCCCAGATATTCGAAGCGGTAGGCTTGCATAGCTCCGTCATTGACCGCTATTTTACCTGGACACCATCGCGCATCGGAGGGATCGACATTGACGGAATTGCTGCCGAGCTGATGACCCGGCACGCGCAGGCTTATCCGGAGCGGGTTGCCCCGGAAGTTACTCTTCCTGCTGGTGGTGTCTATCAATGGCGCAAGGATGGGGAGGAACATCAGTATAACCCACTGACGATCACCTCGCTCCAGAAAGCAACTCG
>JAYTVV010000038.1:0-16008 GCA_043743795.1 Geobacteraceae bacterium | reverse complement strand
GCCGATCAAGCCTTGCCCCAACCCTTTGCAAGGCTTTGGCCGCCCAAGCACTCGCGCTCGAAGGCCGCCATCGCCTTCACCCATGCTTCGAGGAGGAAGTCACATGGACGCCAAAACCAGCCCTAAACCCATTTACAAGTCGCTGTATTTTCAGGTCATCACGGCTATCGTGATCGGTGTGTTGCTGGGGCATTTTGCACCGCAATACGGCGAGGCGATGAAGCCGCTGGGTGATGGCTTCATCAAACTGATCAAGATGATCATTGCGCCGATTATTTTCTGTACGGTCGTCGTCGGCATCGCCGGTATGGAGGACATGAAAAAGGTCGGCCGGGTCGGCGCCAAGGCGCTGCTTTATTTTGAGATTGTATCGAGCCTGGCACTGGCAATCGGACTGCTGGTGGTCAGCATCATCCAACCGGGTGTCGGTATGAATGCCGACGTCACCAAACTCGACACCAAGGCGTTGACCGCAATCACTTCAAAGGGGCAGGCGACCAGTACGGTTGACTTCCTGGTAAATATCATTCCCAACAGCGTGGTCGATGCCTTTGCCAAGGGTGATATTCTTCAGGTGCTGCTCTTCGCCATCCTGTTCGGCTTTGCCCTTTCCATGCTTGGAGATCGCGGTAAAGTTGTGTTCAAGTTTATCGACGAAGTTTCCCACGTGCTGTTCGGTATTGTCGGCGTGATCATGAAGCTTGCCCCTATCGGTGCCTTTGGCGCCATGGCTTTTACGATCGGAAAATTCGGGCTCGGCTCCCTGACCAAGCTCGGTATGCTGATGGGGAGTTTTTATCTGACCTGCCTGCTGTTCATCTTCATTGTTCTCGGCACCATCGCAAAACTGTGCGGCTTCAGCATCATAAAATTTATCAAGTACATTAAGGAAGAGCTCCTGATCGTGCTCGGAACATCATCGTCCGAATCGGTACTGCCGCGCATGATGGCCAAAATGGAAAACCTCGGCTGTACCAAATCAGTCGTCGGACTCGTCATCCCCACCGGCTACTCCTTCAATCTGGACGGAACCTCTATTTACCTGACCATGGCAGCAGTCTTCGTCGCCCAGGCCACCAATACCCCGCTGACCTGGACCCAGACCCTCACCATCCTGGGCGTACTGATGCTGACCTCGAAGGGTGCGGCCGGAGTCACCGGTAGCGGCTTCATCACCTTGGCAGCCACGTTTGCTGCCATTCCCACCATCCCGGTCGCCGGCCTGGCATTGATTCTGGGTATTGACCGCTTCATGTCCGAAGCTCGCGCCTTGACCAATCTGGTTGGTAATGGCGTAGCAACGGTGGTTATTTCACGCTGGGAAAATGAACTCGATATGGACAAAATGTCACGGATGCTCAATAACGAGACGGATCTTGAAGCAGAAGAACCGGAACTTTTGCTGGATGCAGAACCTGCTGCCGCAGAGTAGCAGGAGGAGAAGACGATGGCTAACAATCACAAAGATAATCCACGCTACAATGTTGTTTCGCTGAGGGTCACCGATGCTGAAAAGGCGGCTCTGGATGAGGTAACCAAACGCACCCGAAAAAGTCTTTCAAAGGTAATGCGTGAGGCTATTCTACTGTATTCCCGGGATGTGACCCACTTTTCAGCACCATCAGGGCAGCCCGTCTGAGCTCTATTTTTGAACATCAGATAAAATGAATATTTTTCCCCCTGGGGGCTTTGCATTATGCAGGCCCCCTTATTCATGCACGACGTCAATACATCATGAGAGTTTTTCGGGAATCTTTGCTATACATCTGGTGAACCGGTTGCAGACTTTATGGAGTTGGGTGGCTGGGATGTCATCTATCTTGGTGCGAATACGCCCGCCGCTGAAATAAGAGAAATTATCAGGCGTCACAAGCCTTTTATGATTGCCTTGTCAGTAGCCACGGTATTTAATCTTGATCACGCCCGTCAGGTAATACAGATGATCAATGATGACCAGGAGACCAAGATCATGGTCGGCGGCCTTGCATTTACCGGCATGCCGTCTGTGAAAAAATGGTTGACATTTGCCCTGTAAAATCGCAAAACGGAATGAACGTTCATTCTTAAACATCAAGGGAACAGGTATGGCAAAACTGGATAAGCGAGATGAAATAGTTCGTGCCGCACTGGAACTGATCGCCGAACATGGTTTTCACGGTGCGCCAATGGCGATGATAGCAGAACGGGCGCAAGTCGGTGCAGGAACTATCTACCGCTATTTTGAAAATAAGGATGTAATGATTGCCCAGCTTTTCCGGGAGATCGAAGAGCGGAATTACCCAATACTCAAAGCGGGATATGCTCCTGACAAGCCGCTTCGAGAGCGTTTTCTCCATCTAAACACAGCCTTGATACAATACTTCATTGAAAACCCGCTTGATTTTCGTTTCATCGAGCAGTTTTTTAATTCCCCCTACGGTATTGCGCATCGACGGGATAAGCTTCTCGGGACAAAAGAAGGGTGCGACGTTTTCAAGGAACTCTTTGAAGATGGAATCTCCCATCAGGTAATGAAGGATCTTCCTATTGTCATCCTCTTTGATCTGGCCTTTGGCCCGATATTAGCGGTGGCTCGGGATCATATCCTCGGTTTCATCGTACTTGAAGATACCCTGATTGCCCAAACTGTTGAAGCGTGCTGGGACGCAATAAAACGATAACACAGCTCATATCTGTTTTCAGGTGTAACTATTCCAACGTGTCGAGGTATCACATGCATCAGTCACTCCGTAGATTTTCTGCTTTCATCGCGGCAACAGTTGTTGCCGGCCTGTCACTCACCGGCTGCAGCAAACCGAAACCAGCCGCCCCTCCGCCGGGCGGCCCCCCGGAAGTAGGGATTATTGTGGTCAAACCGGAGAAAGTTTCCCTGACCACGGAACTTTCCGGTCGAACAGTGCCGCAGATGATTGCCGAAGTACGCCCTCAGGTGAGCGGCATTATCCTGAAACGGCTTTTCACGGAAGGAAGTGATGTAAAGGCCGGTCAGGTTCTCTATCAGATCGATTCCGCCGCCTTTGAGGCTGCCAATGCCAGCGCAAAGGCAGTTCAGGCGCGGGTGGAAGCATCTCTTGTGTCATTACGGCTCACAGAAGAGCGCTATCGCGATCTGGTCAAGATCAAGGCCGTCAGCCAGCAGGATTACGACAATGCCTTTGCTCAACTGAAGCAGGCCGAAGCGGAACTTGCCGCCGCCAAAGCAGCGGTTGAAACGGCACGAATAAATCTTGCCTACACCAAAATAGCAGCTCCAATATCAGGGCGGATCGGTAGATCGAGCGTAACGACCGGAGCGTTGGTAACCGCCGGCCAGCCAGCAGCGCTGGCAACCATCCAGCAGCTTGACTCCATGTATGTTGATGTGACCCAGTCAACGTCCGATCTGCTCAAGCTGAAGCAGAACCTTGCCAACGGCGTCTTGAAAAAGAGTTCTTCAGCGCAGGTCAAGCTGCTCCTGGAAGACGGCTCCGCCTATCCGCTGACCGGAACACTCAAGTTTTCCGAGGTAACAGTGGATCAGAGCACCGGCTCTGTTACCCTGCGTGCCGTATTTCCTAATCCCAAACAGGCGCTGCTCCCCGGCATGTTTGTGCGTGCCGTGGTTGTGGAAGGGACACATGAATCTGCCATCCTTGTCCCGCAACGCGGTGTAACCCGAAATCAGAAAGGAGATGCCGTGGTCATGACCGTTGGCGCCGAGGAGAAGGCAGAACCGCGTGAGATCAAGGTAGTCAGAACGGTGGGCGACAGCTGGCTGGTCAGTGACGGATTGAAAGCGGGAGATCGTATCATTCTGGAGGGACTGCAAAAGGCACGGCCGGGAACACCGGTCAAAACGGTACCGTTTGGCAGCGCACCGGCAACACCACCCGCCGGTTCACCACAACAAACACCAGCCAAGAAATAAAGGAGCAGTTCCATGCCTAAATTTTTCATTAACCGCCCGATATTTGCGTGGGTTATCGCCATCATGGTTATGCTGGTCGGGCTATTGTCGATCAAGAAGCTGCCGGTTTCTCAGTATCCCGCAATTGCGCCGCCCCAAATTGCCATCAATGCCGTGTATCCGGGGGCCTCGGCTCAAACGGTGCAGGATACGGTGACCCAGATCATCGAGCAAAAGCTGAACGGTATTGACAACCTCATTTACATGTCCTCCACCAGCGATTCAGCCGGGGCGGTCTCCATTACAATGACCTTCAAGGCCGGGACCGATCCGAATATCGCCCAGGTACAGGTGCAGAACAAGCTGCAGCTGGCCGTGCCACTCCTCCCCCAGATTGTTCAGCGATCGGGAATTCAGGTGGTCAAATCCACCAGAAACTTCCTGCTGATCGTCGGCCTGGTGTCGGAAGACGGCACCATGGACCGCAACTCCCTGACCGACTACATGGTTTCCAACCTCCAGGAAATCGTTAGTCGCTTGGAAGGGGTTGGTGAACTGCAGGTATTCGGAACCCAGAACGCCATGCGCATCTGGCTGAATCCCGCCAAGCTGAACAACTTCCACCTGACAACCAATGATGTCATCACGGCACTGCAGGCACAGAACGCCCAGGTATCAGCGGGGCAGTTCGGTGGCATCCCCGCCAATCAGGGGCAGCAGCTCAATGCCACTATCAATGCCCGATCTCTCCTCCAGACGACAGAACAGTTCGATGCAATCGTCCTGCGCACCAATCCCGACGGCTCCACGGTCAAGCTCAAGGATGTGGCCGAAAGCAAAATCGGCACGGAGAACTACGAGATACAATCCTACTACAACGGCAAACCGTTGGGGGGCATGGCAGTTCGCCTGGCTGCCGGCGCCAATGCGCTGGAAACAGGCAACCGGGTCAAAGCCAAGATGGCGGAACTCTCAAAATATTTCCCCGCCGGCATGAAGGTCGTCTATCCTTATGACTCAACCCCCTTCGTCAAGATTTCCATCGAAGAGGTGGTACAAACCTTGATCGAGGCGGTCTTCCTCGTTTTCATCATCATGTTCCTGTTCCTGCAGAATATCCGCGCCACCCTGATCCCCACCATTGCAGTACCGGTGGTTCTCCTGGGAACTATGGGGGTACTGGCGGCCTGCGGTTATTCCATTAATACCCTGACCATGTTCGCCCTCGTCATTGTCATCGGCCTGCTGGTGGATGACGCCATCGTCGTCGTCGAGAACGTGGAACGCATCATGACCGAGGAAGGGCTGCCGCCCAAGGAGGCAACCATCAAATCCATGGGGCAGATCACCAGCGCCCTCTGGGGTATCGCCACCGTGCTGACGGCGGTTTTCCTTCCCATGGCCTTCTTTCCCGGCTCCACCGGCGTCATCTACCGTCAGTTCTCCGTTACCATCATCTCCGCCATGATCCTTTCGGTGCTGGTAGCCATGATCCTCACCCCGGCTCTCTGCGCCACCCTGCTCAAGCCGGTTGAAAAGGGGCATCATGCCGGTGAATCAGGTTGGTTCAGCTGGTTCTTCCGCTACTTCAACCGGACATTTGAATTCTGCAGACACAACTACGAAGGGATCGTCGGCCGCTCCTTCGGCAAGCCGGTGCGCTATCTGGTGGTCTACGGGGGTATTGTGGCTGCCATGGCGTACTTCTTCATGCACCTTCCCACCTCATTCCTGCCGGATGAGGACCAGGGTTTCATTATCTGCCAGGTGCAGTTGCCGGCCGGTGCCACCCAGGAACGAACCATTAAGGTTATACGGCAGCTGGAACAGCATTTCCTCGAGAAAGAGGCCAAAACTGTGGAAGGGGTCATTACGGTAGCCGGGTTCAGCTTTGCCGGTCGTGGCCAGAACATGGGTCTTGCCTTTGTCCGGCTCAAGCACTGGGATCTTCGTCAGAGCAAGGACTTGAAAGCGGCGGCCATTGCCGGCCGGGCCATGGGGGCCTTCTCCAAGTTCAGGGACGGCCTCGCCTTCGCCTTCTCGCCGCCGGCGGTACTTGAGCTGGGCGTTGCCAACGGCTTCGACTTTCAATTGCAGGATCGTGGCGGTCTGGGGCATGAAAAATTAATGGAAGCGCGTAACATGCTGCTCGGCATGGCTATGAAAAACCCCAAGCTGATCGCGGTACGGCCCAACGGCCAGGATGACTCGCCCCAGTTCAAGCTCGACATCGATGATGTGCGGGCCGGTGCCCAGGGGGTTTCCCTGACGCAGATCAATGAGGTCCTTGCCACCGCCTGGGGGAGTTCCTACGTCAACGACTTCATTCAGAACGGCCGGGTCAAGAAGGTTTATCTCCAGTCCGACGCCCGCTACCGCATGGTGCCGGAGGATATTAACAGCTGGTATGTCAGCAACAAGAACGGCCAGATGGTGCCGTTTTCAGCCTTTTCCAATGCCCGCTGGCAGTACGGTTCACCCCGTCTGGAGCGCTACAACGGCATTCCGTCCGTGGAGGTTCTGGGGCAGGCCGCACCGGGGATAAGCACCGGGGAGGCGATGGCCGAAGTGGAGAAGATGGCGGCCCAGCTGCCGCCGGGGATCGGCTACGAATGGACCGGTCTCTCTTACGAAGAAAAAAATGCCGGAGCCCAGGCGCCGGCGCTCTACGCCATCTCGCTGCTGGTGGTTTTTCTCTCCGTTGCGGCGCTGTACGAAAGCTGGACGATCCCCTTCGTCAACCTGCTGATGTTGCCGCTGGGGCTGGTCGGAGCAGTTGTGGCGGTAAAACTGCGCATGTTCCCCAACGATATCTATCTCCAGATCGGCCTGCTCACCACGGTAGGGCTTTCCACCAAGAATGCCATTCTGATCATCCAGTTCATCAAGGAACAGATGCATCAGGGGCATGAACTGATGGAGGCTACCCTGACAGCAGTCAGGATCAGGCTGCGCCCGGTTATCATGACCTCGCTGGCCTTCTTCTTCGGCACCCTGCCGCTGGCCCTGACCAAGGGCGCCGGTGCCGCTGCCCAGAACGCCATCGGCACCGCTGTTACCGGCGGACTGCTCTCGGCCACCTTTATCGATTTGATCTTTATCCCGTTTTTCTTTGTGCTGGTGTCACGACTGTTCGCGAAGAAGAAATCCACGATTCTCCCGGAACAGCCTGTCGCTGCAGCTAACACACCGGAGGTGCTCTGACATGAAGCATTTAAAACACATGACACCCCTGTGTCTCGCTCTGGGAACCTCCGTTTTCTTTATGGGATGCACGACAATGGCCCCCAAATATTCCCAGCCTGCTGCGCCGGTACCGGCAGCCTGGCCAGGTCCCGCGGTATCCCCGGCTGAGATCGCGCAGCCGAAGCAAAAAGCCGTTGCAGATATTCCCTGGCAGGATTTTTTTATCGATAAACAATTACATGCACTGATTGAACTGGCACTCAAGAACAACCGCGACCTGCGGGTTGCCGCACTGAATATGGAACGATTCCAGGCGCTGTATCAGATTCGCAGCGCCGATCAGCTGCCAAAGGTTGATGCGTCTGCCGGCGCCGGTTTTCAACGGATACCCGCAACGCTCTCCGGCACGGGGCGTACCATGACGACTCACCAGTACAACGTCAGCGCCGGCCTTATCTCATACGAACTGGACCTGTTCGGCCGCGTGCAAAGCCTGAAGGATCAGGCTCTGGAACAGTATCTGGCCACCGAACAGGCGCAGCGCAGCGTGCAGATCAGCCTGGTTTCACAGGTCGCCGCCGCATGGCTGACTCTTGCCGCCGACCGGGAACGGCTGCAACTGGCCACAGAGACACTGACCAGCCAACAGGAGTCGTACAATCTGACCAGGAGCCGTTTCGATGCGGGAGTTTCAACGTCACTCTCCCTGAATCAGGCCCGGACAACCGTTGAAGCTGCGCGGGTAGACATCGCCCGCTACACAACCATGGTGGCACAGGATGAAAATGCTCTCAACCTCGTGGTTGGCTCGCAGGTTTCAGCCGAGCTGAAGCCCCAGGCACTTTCCGAATCGCTGACTGCCATGAAGGATATTGCCTCCGGCCTCCCTTCAGACGTGCTGCTGCGCCGTCCCGATATCCTTCAGGCAGAAGGTCAGCTCAAAGGATTAAACGCTAATATCGGCGCAGCACGTGCTGCGTTCTTTCCCCGGATCACCCTGGTATCCTCTGTCGGCTTCGGCAGCAGCGAGCTTTCCGGACTCTTCAAAGGTGATGCCTTTGCCTGGAGCTTCCTGCCGCGTATATCCCTGCCCCTCTTTGACGGCGGCAGCAATAAAGCCAACCTGAAGGTGGCAGAGGTGGATCGAGATATTGCCGTGGCCCAGTATGAGAAGACCATCCAGACCGCTTTTCGGGAAGTGGCAGATGCCCTGTCTCAACGGGGTACCATTGATGATCAGGTTTCCGCCCAACAGTCACTTACCGACGCAACTTCCGAAAGTTACCGGCTCTCTCGGGCACGTTTTGATAAAGGGGTGGACAATTATCTGACGGTGCTGGATTCCCATCGGTCACTTTACGGGGCACAGCAAAACCTGATCAGCGTCCGCCTTTCCCGACTGGCCAATCTGGTAACCCTGTATAAGGTCCTGGGCGGTGGAGGGCTTTAGCTGAAATCAAGTTCCCCGTTGCTTTTTTAAATCATTGGGGTATATATTTTCTCATTTCCGTATTCAAAGGATTTACGTGGTTCAGGCACTTGGACATACAACCATCGGCATTGTACGCGACCTGGGACGAGTTGGCTGGTTTCTGCTCTATTCGCTCTACATGATTGTCCGGCGACCGGGCAGCCTGGTGCACGTCTTGAAACAGCTGCGCTTCATCGGCACGAAGTCGTTGTTCGTAATTGTGCTGACGGCCGCATTTACCGGCATGGTTCTCGGCCTGCAGGGATATTACACTCTGACCAAGTTCGGCTCTGAGGGGATGCTGGGAACAGCAGTGGCACTTTCCCTGATTCGTGAACTCGGTCCGGTGCTCGCCGCCCTGATGGTAACCGGGAGGGCCGGCAGTGCCATCACCGCTGAAATAGGAATCATGCGGATAACAGAGCAGATCGACGCGCTTGAAACCATGGCGCTTGATCCATTCAAGTATCTGGTGACGCCAAAGTTCATCGCCGCTATGATTTCCCTGCCGTTGTTATGCGCCATTTTCGATGTGATCGGTATCTACGGCGGCTGGCTGGTCGGGGTCAAGCTTCTGGGGGTTAACCCCGGGGCGTATTTTTATGAAATGGAAAAATCGGTGGTCTGGCGTGACGTTTATTCCGGCTTTGTAAAATCTTTTTCCTTCGGCCTGATTATCGCCTGGATCGGCTGCTACAAGGGGTACTACGCCGGTCATGGCGCCGAAGGCGTCTCAAAGGCCACGACCGAGTCGGTCGTGCTGACATCTGTTATCATACTGGTATGGGACTATTTCCTTACTTCGGTGCTGCTCTGATATGATTACTCTGAGAAATGTACATAAATCATTCGGCGTACAAAAGGTGCTCGACGGACTTAATCTTGATATTCCGGACGGCAAAATCACTGCCATCATCGGCCCCAGCGGCGAAGGTAAAAGCGTACTGCTGAAGCACCTGATCGGTCTGCTGCAGCCGGATAGCGGCACTGTCGAGGTTGATGGCGAAAGCATTGTCGATGTGCGTCGTTCAGAATTGAACCGGATCCGTGAAAAATTCGGCATGCTGTTCCAGAACGTGGCACTGTTTGACTCGATGACGGTTTTTGAAAACGTCGCTTTTCCGCTGCAGGAAAAAACCTCCTTTTCGAAGGAGGAAATCAGGGGCAGGGTTCTCTCCGCTTTGGAAGATGTCGGGCTTAAGAACATTGAAAACAAGTTCCCGGATGAACTCTCCGGCGGCATGAAAAAGCGGGTCGGTCTGGCACGTGCGGTGGTTCTCAATCCAAAGATCATTTTGTTCGATGAGCCGACCACCGGTCTCGACCCGATCATTAAGCGGGCGATCCATCAACTCATCAAGGACACCCACGCCAAGTTCGGCTTTACTGCGGTGATTGTGTCCCATGAAATCCCGGAAATTTTTGATGTCGCACAGAATGTGGCCATGCTGTTCCGGGGCAAGATTCTGCAGTACGGTACATCGGATGATATTATCAACTCAGCCGATCCGGCGATCCGCCAGTTCATCAGCGGCAGCCTGGACGGTCCGATACAGATGGCTTAGTTACTACGAGGTACAACATGAATATGGTAAAATTGGAAATGATGGTTGGCACCTTTATGCTGATCGGTATTCTTTGCCTGGGATATGTTTCAATCAAACTGGGCAAAATGGAATTCGGCGGCGGGGATTATTACTCTGTTACCGCCACCTTTGATTCTGTTTCAGGATTGAAACCGGGTGCACGGGTGGAAGTGGCCGGCGTTGAGATCGGGAAGGTTGACCGGATAGCTCTCGATGCAAAGAGTGGCGACCGTGCGCTGGCCTACCTTAAAATCAAGACCGGAGTGAACATAACCGACGACGTCATCGCTTCGGTGCGGACGAGCGGAATCATTGGTGATAAGTTCATCAAACTCCGGCCGGGAGGCTCTGAAACTATGTTGAAGAACAACGGTAAGATCAATGAAACCGAATCAGCCATCGACATCGAGGAATTGGTCAGTAAATTTATTCACGGCAAAATATAATAATTTTCACACCCAAAGGATTGCAGTAATGAAATCAGTTTTATGTATCTTCATGGCCGCCTGGATGTTGTTTGCCGCTGCCGGCATCAGCATCGCCTCCGAAACACCGGCACCTCCCATCGTTCTGACTCTGGATGAATGCGTACGAATGGCTTTGAAAGTCGCACCTGAACTGGGTGAAGCTCAGAGCGATATCGCCCTGGCGACCAGCAAACTGGACGAAGCAAAGTCATACCGTTTTCCGCAATTCGAGCTGACAACACTGGTAGGACCGGCACCGATAGCCTATCGATCCGATATAGAACCGAACATACTTACCAATAAACCTTTCAGCTTCAACGCGCTTACCTGGTTCACCAGTGCCGATGCCAGCATCATTCAACCGCTCTACACCTTTGGCAAAATTTCCGAGAACATGAAGGCTGCCACTCATGGCATTGAAGTTGACCGCTCTCGAAAGCAGCAGCGGGCCAATGAAATTGTCCTCAAGGTTCATGAATATTATTATGGTCTGCTGCTGGCGCGTGAAATGAAGGAACTGATCCTGGAAGTTGAGGAGATCCTGATCCGGGCGCGTGAGAAAGCCCAAAAACTCCTTAATCAGGGGTCCGATACGGTTGACGAGATGGATCTCTATAAACTGGATGCTTTTTCCGGCATGGCTACAAAATATCTTGAAGAGGCCAAAAAAGGCGAGGCGCTCGCCCTGACTGCTCTGCGGGCCCGCCTCGGCCTGCCGGTTGACGCGCAGCTTGAAACCGGTGCTGAACGGCTGGTTGTTATAGATACCGAGATACCTTCACTGGAAACCTATATTGGAAATGCGCGCAGCAGGCGTCCTGAATTTCTTCAAATTGCCGAAGGAATTAAGGCACGTGCGGCTCTCGTTGAAGCAGCAAAGGCCAACTATTATCCCGATATCTTTCTCGGCGGTATGTTCTCCTGGGCATATGCAGACGAGCGCGAGCGCATAAACAATCCGTATATTACTGACCCGTTCAAACATCTCATCGGCGGTGTCGCACTCGGTGCGCGCTGGAAGCTTGATTTCGGCATCACCGGTGCCAAAGTAGCCGGAGAGCGGGCCCAGTATAATCGTCTGCTCAGCACGCGTGATTTTGCCGATGCCAACGTTCCGCTCCAGGTAAAAAAATATTACCTGGATCTTATCGAGGCCAAAAACAGTGCACTGGCAACACGCGGAGCGTACCTGAACGCCAAAAAGTGGGCTGTCACCGCAGTTGCTAACTTTGACTTCGGCATGGGTCCGGCCAAGGACATCTTTGAGGCACTCCAGGCCTATTCCACCATGCGCGCCGACTTTTTCAAATCAGTCTACAATTACCGCATTGCCGCTGCCAGCCTGGACTACGCGACAAGCGAGCCGTTGCACAGTCATGAATAAAAATCCGGAGGAGGTAACATGTTGAAACGCATTTTACTCGTACTGTCAGCGTCTCTATTCTTGGTTTCCGTTGCGTGTGCAAGCCCGACTGATGACGTAAAAAAGGCCGTCGATGAAGTCGTGCATATTGTCGGCGACAAGGACATGAAAAAGAATGAGGTGAAACGCCGACAGTCTTTAAAGAAGGCTATCAGCACCATCTTTGACTATTCTGAAATGGCAAAACGCTCGCTCGGCAAGCACTGGAAAGATCGTACTGCAGCAGAGAAAAAACAATTTGCCGACCTTTTCGCCACATTGCTTGAGAACTCATATGCAGGCAAAATCGAATCGTACAACAATGAGAAAATCGTCTACATCAAGGAGTTCATGGAAGATGATGAACACGCCGTGGTTAAGTCAAAGGTTGTTACCGCCGCCCGCGACGAATTCACGCTTGATTACCACCTCTTTAAACAGAACGGCAAGTGGATGGTGTATGACGTTGTGATTGAAGGCGTAAGCCTTGTCTCGAACTATCGCAGCCAGTTTAACAAAACTATCACCTCCAGCGGCTACGACAAGCTGGTGAAAAAACTGCAGAGCAAAAATGATGAATTAAAGGCACCATAATTGGTGTAAATTATCTTGACACCCGCTTTGCGGCTGTGTTAAACGACTCGGGCACGCAGTTTCGGAACTTTTTGCAGAACATTGCAAGTTGCACGTTTGACCAGGCTTTGCGCTTTTCCTGCATCAGACTCCAGAAACTTTAGCGGTAACCAAACGCTCCGGCACTAAGACCGGACAAAAAAGGAGACAGGAAATGGCAAACGGCAAAGTAAAATGGTTTAACGACACAAAAGGTTTTGGATTCATCGAGCAGGAAGGCGGCGAAGACGTTTTTGTTCACTTCTCCGCAATTGGCGGCGACGGCTTCAAATCACTGGCAGAAGGTGATGCGGTAACGTTTGAAATCACTCAGGGTCCAAAAGGCCTGCAGGCTGCTAACGTAGTTAAAAAGTAATTGTTGGCATATACATGTAATTTTTAAAGCCCGCTGAGTCAGCGGGCTTTTTTTATTTTTTTATTACTTTTCGCCGGTACAGCAGCACGACAGCTGTGAGGACCGGTACCCCACAACAATCCCGAATCTCCCTCACGCCCCAATTCCTTCAATGCCTCCAGCACTTTGGGCCGTTCCGCAGGAATGTGCCAGAGCAGCAGGGATTTCTGCAACCCCTTTTCACGGTCAGTTGTGGCGGTGTAGACCCGCTTTCCTGTCATGGGATCAATACCGCTGTAGAACATGCAGGTGGCGATAGTACCTGGAGTAGGGGTAAAATCCTGCACCTGCTCAACCTGTATCCCCGTTTTTTTGAGGATCAGCGCCAGTTCAAACATATCAGCCAACGTGCAGCCGGGATGCCCTGAAATAAGATACGGCACAACATACTGGCGTTTGCCGAGCCTGAGGCTTTCGTCTGTAAAGTGGGAAAGAAATGTCTCAAACGATTTTTTCCCCGGCTTGCGCATAAGGTCTGTTACTCGATCAACGAGATGCTCAGGGGCTATTTTAAGGAGGCCGCTGACGTGGTGTCCGGTCAATTCGCTGAAATAGGCCGGCTGTTTCTCAAGGAGATCATAGCGCACTCCGGATGAAACCGCCGTGTGTTTAATGCCTTCCAGGGAGCGCACTGACTGCAGCAGTGACGTCGCCGGCGCGTCGTTGGTACACAAGTTATGGCAAATTGCGGGAAAAATACAGCTCTCACGCTGGCATTTCTTCATGGCATCTGCGTTGCTGCAGCAGAGACCGTACATATTGGCTGTGGGGCCGCCAATATCGCTAACCGTGCCGCGAAACCAGGATTTACGGGTCAGGGCTGATATTTCGGCAAGAACGGAACGCTTGCTGCGAGACTGAATTGTTTTACCTTGATGCATGGTAATCGCACAGAATGCACACCCGCCAAAACAACCGCGATGACTGGTAATAGACGTTTTAATTTGCTCCCAGGCCGGTATTGTTTCGGTATAGCCCGGATGTGGACTCTTTTCAAACGGCAACGCATAGACGGCATCCATCTCGCCTTCAGTCAGTGGAAACGCAGGGGGATTGCAGACGAGCACGCGGTTTCCGTGCTGCTGCACAACAGTCCGGGCAGACCAGGGATTCTGCTGAAGGTAGGCGAGGCGGAAGGCCTCTGCAAATTTTTCTTTGGAGGCAGCTATGTCCTCACAGGATGGCAGTGCCACGCACGAGCTGTCTTCAAACCCGCTACTGCAGTACGCCGTCCCCCGTACATCACGGATTGCACCAAGCGCTTTACCGCCACGCATCTGTTCTGCAACTGCTAATAACGGCTGTTCAGCCATGCCGTAAATCAGCAGATCCGCTTTGGCATCGAACAGGATCGAACGACGCACCTTGTTTTCCCAAAAGTCGTAGTGGGCAAAGCGGCGCAGCGACGCTTCAATGCCGCCAATCACAACCGGCACGTCTTTGAAAGCTTCCTTCAGACGGGAGGTGTAAACCATTGTGGCGCGGTTGGGGCGCGCTCCGTGACGATTGCCGGGTGTATAGGCATCATCATGCCGTAACTTGCGGGCAGGCGTGTAATGAGCCACCATCGAATCCATGGCACCAGCCGAAACGGCAAAAAACAGACGCGGGCGACCAAGTACCATGAAGGATTCTTTCGAACGCCAGTCAGGTTGGGCGATGATTCCGACACGAAAGCCGTGACTCTCAAGCCAGCGAGCCAACAGCGGCACGCCGAAAGCGGGATGATCAATATAAGCATCGCCGCTGACAAAGATAACGTCCAGCTCATCCCAGCCACGCTTGCGGATCTCATCCTGTGTAGTAGGGATAAATGTCATCGGTGTCAGGGAAACAGGGCCAGGCCTTCCAACCCCATCGTTTCGGGAAATCCGCAGACCAGATTCATATTCTGCACCGCCTGTCCGGAAGCGCCTTTTACCAGGTTATCGATAGCCGATACGACAACGATTCGACCGGTGCGCACATCAACCAGAGGAGCGATGTCACAGAAGTTAGAACCACGCACGAATGCGGTGGAAGGAAGATCGCCATGCGCAAGAACCCGTACAAAAGGCTCTCCGGCATAGAACGCCGTGTACAGCCGGGCAATCTCTTCTTTGGTTATTGCTTTATGGGGTGTCGCGTAGATCGTTGAAAGAATCCCTCTGTCCATCGGTACTAGATGTGGAGTAAAGGTGATTTTCAATTGTTCACCCGCCAGCAGGGAGAGTTCCTGCTCGATTTCGGGAGTGTGCCGATGGGTACCGCCAACTCCGTATGCCTTGAACCCTTCATTAACCTCGCAATACAAACTGTCAACCTTGGCCGCACGACCGGCACCGGTGACACCGGACGCTGAGTCTGCGATAATGCTTGTCAGATCGATCAACCCCTTTTTCAGCAGCGGAGCCAGACCAAGGATGATGCTGGTCGGGTAGCACCCGGGATTGGCGACCAGTTGTGCCCCTTTGATCCGGATTCGCCTGATTTCCGGCAACCCGTAGACCGCTTTCTTCAGATTGGCAGGGTTGAGATGCGGCTCGTACCATTCTCCGTATACTGCCGGATCGGAAAGGCGGTAATCTGCTGATAGATCGATGACCTTTTTACCCAGCTTCAAAAAGGTCGGCACCACCTCCATCGCAGCCTTGTGAGGCAGTGCGGTAAAGATTATATCCGCTTTTTCAGCGACCCGTACCGGCTCCAGATTTTCAAGCACAATGTCACAGCGTCCGCGCAGAGTCGGAAATACATCTGAAATACGCTTTCCGGCACTCTGTTCAGAAGTCAGACAGGTAACCGCCACCTCTGGATGACAATGAAGAATACGTATTAATTCCAACCCGGTGTAGCCGCTGGCTCCGACGATGGCAATCTTCAACATGGATAGGACTCCTTTCGCGTATCGGGTAGGAGGCGGAATTACTTCCGCCGTCCTCCCACACCACCGTGCGTACGGTTCCGTACACGGCGGTTCACGTTGAATGCTGAAAGCGGTGAA
>JAYTVV010000037.1:0-10154 GCA_043743795.1 Geobacteraceae bacterium | reverse complement strand
CTGCGCCAGTAACCGGCAATACACGCAGATACTAAAATAAATATCAATAACCCGAAGGCTGATAACCTAACCAAAATGGTAGGAGTCTCTAAAAAGAGTGGAAGTAAATCTTACAGTCTGAAAAAACTATTTATTACAGTTTTAAGAACATCAATCGGTTGAACTGGTGCATTGACACTCGCCATATAAATCTGGCTTGTGCAATTGGGCAATGTTGCAACATCGGCTGATTGTGACGATAACGTTTGTTCAAACATGTTTTGTACCTCCTTGTTGTTTTTAACTGTCAACTGACCGTATCGTATCAGCCCAAAAACAAAAAGTACAGCAATATTAAATACTTGACAAAATGCGGGTAATGCGACATACGCACCACGCAAAAAGACATACTATGACGGTGAAAACAATCTGGCGGATCGCTTAAAAAGCTGCGATCCGGCTTGATCTGTCCGAAATTTTATCAAAAAAATAATCCAAAATATACACACTGAAAGACAAGAGAGCAGGTTTTGACAGGCATTCAAGTGTGAAGTTTCTTAAGGGAATGGGCGGGCGGGACAAATATCAAGCGCCGTAGTAGACCGTTACTACGGAGGCGCGTGTTTCTTGCCTTTGTTTCTTCGTTTCTTAGGGCGGGCAGCTACGGCAGAGCCGGTTTCTTTGTCCGCCCCGTTTTTTGGATTCTGTTTCTTGGAATTTGTTTCTTATCCCTTGTTTTTTGCGGTTGTTTCTTGAAGTGAGCCGTTCGGAGCGGTTTGTGGAGCAAACGAGAATTGACAGGATACGTGGGATTAATACCGGAACAATAGGCGTATTGAGGCAGGTAACGTTTATTGCCTACCCCATGATATCCCCAAAGACAGTTTCTTGATGTTGATTTAGGCTATTATGCATTCAGGTTACTGCTTGGTTATGCTTCTTGTAGCGTTTTAATAATATCCCTGATAATTTTATCTGCCAGTTTCCTTTTATCCTCGTCAAGTCCCTTCAATATTTCATCAATGCCACCGACACCAGCAGCGTCATCATCTACTTTGTCCGTAAAATCGAAAAAGTCCTTAATCGGGACATTCAGCACCTCAGAAATTATTTGCAGCCTATCTATGGTGGGGGCATTTTTTCCGCGTTCAATACAGCTCACATGCTTCTGTTCAATATTCACAAGAACTGCAAGTTGTTCCTGTGTCAAACCGAGCGCTTTCCGTATTTCCCTTATCCTCGCCCCAAGCAACACCTTGATTAATTCCATGGCTACCCCCGACAGCAAGTATTCTTGAAGCGGGGGCAAATCGAAACATTGTAAAAACAGATAAATTACTAATTTAATGGCATAAATCAGTTGATAATATACGTTAAATCGGATATACGTAGATTAATTTTCATCTAATCTTAAACCTCTCATCAACATAGGTTCGAAATTGGCTCAAATATTATCTACATTGACGACACCATATCGCACCATCCCCAACTATTGGTACATTTTTAGTACAAAAACAGTCACGCATCGGATTGACAACAAAAATGCAGACGGCTTAAAGAACGAGTACGCCTTATGAATATCCTTTTTGTCAGCCGTGACTTTTCAGGTGCCAGTCTTTGTGTGCGTCTGCAACGCGAAGGTAATGCCGTCTGTGCCTTTGTTAGCAATCCGTTGTGCCAGCAGATTCTGGACGGATTTATTGATAAGGTTTCCAGCCTGGATGACGGCCTTGCCTGGGTTGGACGGGATGGGCTGATAGTTGTGGATGACGTTGGTTTCGGTGAGTTACAGGATCGTCTCAGGGCTGATGGTTACGCAGTGGTGGGCGGTTCCGCCGGTGGTGACCTGCTGGAGAATGACCGTTTGTTCTGCCAGCGGGTGCTGGCGGATCATGGCATCCGCACCGTGCCGATTCATTATTTCAATCACCGTGATGACGCCATTGATTTTGTAAAGAGCAATCCCGGTCGCTGGGTGCTCAAACAGAACGGCCAGTCCGACAAGACCTTCTGCTATGTGGGCAAACTTGCCGATGGTAGCGACGTGCTTGATCTGCTGGAATATTACGGTAGAAAAGCCCCTGGCGACACCTGTCACTTTATCCTTCAGCAACAAATTGACGGCGTTGAAATTGGCGTAGGCCGCTATTTCAATGGGAACGACTGGCTCGGCCCAGTAGAACTCAACATTGAGCATAAGAACCTTTTTCCTGGTGGTATTGGCCCCAAAACCTACGAGATGGGCACTCTCATGTGGTACGACCCTAGCGAAGAAAATCGGCTCTTCCAAGAAGTGTTGGCTCCGCTTGCGCCGTACCTCCGAACCATCAATTTTCGTGGTGATTTTGAAATCAACTGTATCGTCAATGAACAGGGGGCTTTTCCGCTTGAGGCCACCAGCCGCTTCGGTTATCCAGCAGTTCAGCTTCAGACCGAATTCCACTGTTCACCGTGGGTTGATTTTCTCAACGCCGTGGCGCGGGGTGAGCAGTATCAGCTTGATTGGCAGTCTGGCTACGGTATCGTGGTGTTGATCGCACTGCCACCGTTTCCGTTTTACCAGCATATTGAGCAGGAACGACCCCTGCCGCCCGGTTTGCAGATTCATTTCCGTGAAACCCAGGACGCAGAGGAATGGCGGCATTATCACCCGGAAGAGGTTACTGTTGAGAATAATGGGGAAGGCGAAATCTGGCGCACCTGTTCCGACACCGGCTACGTGATGCACGTCAGCAGCCTGGGGGCGACAGTGGAAGAAGCGCGGGATCAAGTTTACCGGCGTATCAACAACATTGTCATTCCCAAGATGTTCTACCGTTCCGATATCGGTGTACTGTTTTTGGAGCGCGATCAGAGACTATTGGAGCGTTGTGGGTGGATATGAGCTGCACTATCACCTTTACAATAGCAATGATTCGCGAATGGCTGTTCACAATGATGTCACTGTTGAAGCCGGTATTTTGGACTGAAGTTGCCCTGAGTTGATACACCTACAGAAATTTCGGTCATACGATCTGGATTAATTAAGGGATACCAAATGGATGCTGTTATGCAAGGACAACATGTCGAGCCACGTGACCTGATTCCGATGGATGTACTTGATGAGGTGAGGCATAGCATTGGCACAATATCCGGCATTGTGGAAGTAGCCGCCGACTGCAATCTCGCTTGTAGCTATTGTTTTGCTCACAGGCCAGCCATGCCAATTATGCCGATACCGGTGGTTGACAGGATTATCCGTGAATTGCTGATTCAGAATGGCAGGGAACAGACGACAAAGTTTATCTGGCACGGCGGAGAACCGCTTTTGGCCGGACAACGTTTTTTTGAAGAGGTTGTGGCGATACAGAATGAAATGGCTTGTGATGGCTACACTTCTGCAAATGCGCTCCAGACTAACGCCACCCTGCTTGATGATGACTGGATCGATTTTTTCAGATGTCACTCTTTCGGTGTTGGAAGCAGTTTGGATGGGTTGCCGCATCTTCACGACGCAAACCGCCGCACCAAGAAAGGAGATAAAAGCTATAATGCCGTGGTGGAAAAGTTGATGCGAGCCAAAGAGCGAGGGTTGACACCGGGTGTGATCTGTATGATTACCGGCGAGAGTATGCCGTTTATTGAAGAAATATACGCCAACCTGAAATCGCTGGATCTGCCGTTTACCATGTCACCCATTACACCTACCGACTGTGGCCCACTATCCGGGCTGCTTTCACCGGAGCAATATTCTGATGCCTTGATTCGCCTCTTCGATTGCTGGTTTGATGACCAAAATCCCACTATCTCGGTTAATCCTCCGCATAGTGTGCTGATGGGCATCATCTATGGCGGCTTGCCGCTGTATTGCAGCGCCGATGATAGTTGCCTGACAAAATTCATTTCGTTTCTGCCCGATGGATCAGTGTATCCCTGTAACCGCTTTGCGGGAAATCATAATTTTCTGTTGGGCAACATTATGGATAGCAATCTCGAAAATTTACTGAACGGCGCGGCACGGATGCGGTTGCTCAAGCGGACACGAGAGAATATTGTCGCTTGTGCCAATTGCGAAAACAGCCCGATGTGCCGGGGCGGATGCGCATATCACGCGTATTCGTTTCATGGTGATGTTATGACGTCTGATTATTACTGTAAATCGTTTTTTACAGCTTTCAATTACTACAAGGAGCGGCTTGAATCCTCGCTCCGAGAAGCTTCGGCAAATACAGAAATGGAGGTGCTGACTAATGGAAATGGCATTGAATGATCGGATGAACATGCCGGTTCGGGTATGCGGACAGGTAGTCGTACCTGCTGGAATCAAAGTTCCGGCTCTTCGGGACATGATTGGAAAACTTGTCTGCGGCGACCGTGCAACGCTTGTTTCATGCCGCCACAAGGATTGGAGCGATCAAGGGCGTTGCGGCTGTGTCCTTGGTTGTATCGGGGGGTGATGAAATGAAACCTGCTATCTGCTTCAGCATAGGAGAAAGAGATGCTTAAACAACCACCCCAGATATTTTCTTGGATGAACCCGAAACTTGAAGTCCGCTCGCTTTGATGTCTGTGCGGCAAGGAGAATTGCCGAAAGATCGTTACGGACGATGACTGGCAGCTGCCGGAACTTCAGAGACGCTATGACGGCTGGTTTTCGTGGTATTTGCAGGAGAAGATTGACCAACTTAATTTAACATCCTAACGGCTGGTGATATGAAACAACAAACTGTTATGGTTCTTCTTACAACACTCTTTGCAATATTCACCTCGGGTCTTTGTTATGCAGAAGAAACAGAAAAAGCTCTCCCAGTGGTTACGTTTTCCTCAAAATATTACAGCAAATACGTCGGAGATACCGGGGTTGTGTTTTATGACCGGCCAGTTATCCAGAGCGAAATCAATGTTACTCTGCCAAAGGGTCTTTATGCAAATCTCTGGTATTCAACGTCACTTGCTAACGCCGGGATGAACACCAACGATGGCAACGAGTTTGACCCGACAGTTGGTTGGTGCGGTGATGTCGCCGGGATTACGCTTGACACGGGGCTAACGTATTTCAATATTCGACCGGTCGGGACGTTCGGCAGAGGGGATGTCTGGCAGCCGTATATTGAGTTCAGCAAGGAATTTGCACTGAACAATGCACCACATGCAATCACACCATATGCAAAAGCCGAATACGGTATTCCCGTACAAGATAATTCGAGGGAGGATAAAGGACTCCACGTGCATGGCGGACTTAGACACGCATGGCATATAGCAGCAGCCTTCGGTCTGAAGCAGCAGGCAGATTTTGTCTTTGATGACAGCGCATTCGGATACTCCAGAGCGTGGGTCTATTCACATTCCCTGGCGCTGTCATGTACCTTGACAGATTGGCTGAATCTGGAGTTGGGCGGAAAGGTGTATGTTCCATTGACGCAGGCAGAAAACCGGAATACCCAGGTGGTCGGCAATGCCGGGTTTAGGGCAGGATTTTAAATGCACGATATTCTGGCGAAAATATCCGATAAAGGGACTGTTTTTGTATCTGATTACTGGGGTGCGCTGGTTGCGGTGGCAGTTGTAATGGCTCTGTCGTGGTTATTTCAGCCGGTGCGTGACGTTGTAAAAGCCTTCTTCAATATTCACGAGAAGGATGGCATTGAAGATGTGGGCATGAAGGTAAGCGGTACGTTTTTGAAACGTATTGGTTACGCGATAGCCGACTACTGGCTTGCTGGTCTCTGCGCCGCAGCCAACATTGCCCTGAAAGTGTACGGAACGCCTCTTGGCTGGGCATTTGCGGTGATGTGGGCAATTAATATTGTGATTGCCGGTGTTTTCTTTGCCATTTATGTGAAGAGCGATATAGACGTCAGCCTTGGCAGGGATCTTAGGCGAGCAGTCAGTGTTATTCATGCAAAATCGAAACTGCTGGGATACGCTTCGGTATTCGGCGTGCTGTTTCAGGCAATTTACTGGTCTGGCCCGGAGCAGCTTGTCATTTTCTTTCAAAAAGAAATCGGCAGCAGGTTACGTTCGGTCTTGGCAATTTTCTTCCTGACCGCCATCCAGACGGCGATCTGGATGTATCTGTACCGGACAGGGTATGATGTTCTTATGAGTTAGCGTAATCGTATTGGAGCCGACGTTATGCAGAGTATAGTAATCGTGACAAAGAGCGGAGAGCGGGAGCTTGCCGATATTTTAAAACTGGAGCAAGCGTGTTTCCCGGCAGATTGGCTGTATCCCGAAGCGGAGGAGTACTATGCTGATATGCTGGCGGATAGTGAAAATGTGAATATTTTCTTGCGTGAGAATGATGATACTGTCGGTTATTTGTTGGCACGACCATTCAAATCTGTTGTAAAGGAGCTGCAAGAGAGCGATTCGGAACTTACTGACAAACAGGAAGAATTTTATTATATCGAAACAATCCAGATTCTACCTTCCTATCAGGGGAAAGGCGGAGCGAGAAGACTTCTGGTCGAAACCGGCGAAGCTGTCTTGAAGCGGGGTGTGAGCAACTTTGCAATCCACGCAAGGACAACGAACGGTTTGAATCAGATTATCAAAAAAGTTTTTGCAGGTTCAATTACCTTGACTAGGGAAATCGATAGCTGGCGCTGGGCTAATGGTGAGCCGTATGAGTATGTTGAATGGATATATAAAATAGAGGTATCTCTCCATAATTGAAGTAAATGTTATATGCTATCGATATCTAAAGATATTTCCCAGTTCTCAATTCTGTTGCCGGAGGGACGCCAAATCTCAATAAGGTCACTTTTCTTCGGATTAGTGACCTTTTTTTGTTTGTACTCGTCATTGGTAATCGCAATCATATCAAAGGGTTTCCTGAAGTTTACCGTCAGCTCTCCCCCCGCCCAAGTGGAGTTCGAACACACGCAATTGAGCAATCTGCGTTTTTCTTCCGGAATCTGCGCAGAGTAAAGCGTAGCGGCCTTTTGCGCGAGTTCGAATATACGGCTGCCATCTTCAATTGAAGTTGAATTTTGCTCCTGCAACTTCTGCAAACTGAACTTCACATCAGTCACATCACTCCGGAATTTGTTACTCAACCGGCGGTACTCATCTTCATCAAGTGTCCCGTCAAGCTTATCAAGATACATCCGCTCAAGCCGGGACTCCAGACGCTGCTTCTGCTGGGTCAGTGCAACTATCTGTGCATCACGCTGAACCCGTTCTTCTGTTGTTGAAGTCTTCATCACATTTACAATCCATTCCACTACTTCGCTATCAAGCTGGATATGTTGCAGCGCTCCGGAAAACTGCTGGTCAACCAACTCCTCACGGGTATACTTCTCCGGACACTTACCCTTATTGCCGGTACAGTGATAATACACATACTTCCCCTTCTTTAGTTCCGCCACCATGGCGCACCCGCAATGACCACACGTCATAAGCCCATGAAACAGAAAATCATGCTTCTGCCGTCCGGTCGGGCAGCTGGAACGATGCTTGAACACCAACTGCACTTTATCAAATAATTCCTTGCTGATTATTGGCTCATGGTTGCCATTGTACAACACACCCTTCCAGTAGAAATCACCATAGAAAATCGGATTATTCAGAATGTCATACATAACAGCCTTACCCAGCTTATTACCGCTTTTCCGATGGACAAGACCAATGCGGGTTGCCTCCTTGGCCACATCCTTCGTTGAATAAAGTCCCGTTGCATACAACTCGAACATTTTTTTGACCAATGGCGCAAGAACCTCATCCTTTACGATGATGCGCTTCCTGTTTGGCCCTTCAATATTCTTGAAACCGATGGGAGCCTGGGAAGGCCAAATGCCTTGCTGGGCTTTCTCCAGCATCCCCTTTATGGTTTCCTCCGAGAGATTATTTACCATACGTTCTGCCAACAGTACGTTCAACCCATGCACAAACTTCTCGTGGGAACGGGAGCCGGGTGAAATCACCACATTCTCCTTTGCCAGATGAAGCGTTACACCAAGGTCACGGATAATCACCATGTCTTCAACATTACGATAGAAACGGTCGGTTTTCTCAACCAGCACCGTTTGACAGAATGAACTACCTGATGGCAATGACTGCTGACTTTGCAGAAACTGGACAAGCTGGCCGAACTCCGTCCGGCCAGCTGTTTTAGCGCTCTCAACATCCATGTATGTATGCACCACTTCCATGTTGTGCGCACGGGCATAATCACTGAGAAACTTCAGCTGGGCATCCAGTGAGAAGCCTTCCTGCTCCTGCTCTTTTGAAGAAACTCTGATATACATGACAGCCTTCGTTTTTTGAGTTGAGACGGCTGCCCTTTGAACCTGCCTTGTCTGTGTTCGCATAACAACACCTCGTGTAAAATGATTTCAGTGATACTGCTTACTACTCACATAGTTCTGGTATGTTCAGATTGCCTCTGCCACTCATCCAGAATTATGAAAAACTTGGTCACATTCTCAATAGCTTCCTGACATTCAAAAGCACTCAGCTTAAAACCACGCGTATCCCAGAACTGCTGTGTTAGCTGAATCACATCTGAATCTGTAGAAACGTGTTCACCTAGCCAAGCTGACAACTCCTGCGGTACTACTTCTGAAACCTGTGAATCGATGCTTTCGACAACAATCTGCGTCTGTTTATCTTTCCGTCCCATTGTGAGCGGCCCTCGCGGTGGGGTGTGCCGCTGGCCGGGCGTGAACGTACTACTCAAACCCACAAATCGGGCGATGCTCAAATTTAACGAATAGACACTCTCAAAACGGGTGATTGAGAATGTGGGACAGGAATATACAGCAGACAAATATCAATAGGGATTGAACTTAAACGAGCAGAAAACTGACTTCACACACTAATCATTATAGGGTATCTGATATTAATAATTCGGGGAGGAATGTTGAATTTTGGACGCACCTATGGTGTCTTACTAACATAAACGTCACCGAGGCCAGCTAACAACAACACGTTCCGGTGACTGGGTACTCCATGAAAACATGAGGCTCGTTCCGAAGAATCAACCAAGTGGAAAGTGACAGGAACGACGATACAAGGTCCTTTTTACTATTTCAAGTAAAAAAATGCACAAAGAACATCGTAACACACTAATATAACACGTATTGTGATACGCTATTTCTAAAGTGACAAGCGAAATTAGCCATCAGAAATTCAACATCTGAAACGCCTCACAGGTTTTCACAGAGCAAAATACACCTAAAACAGCATCCAAAATTATTTTGAAAAAATTTACTCCGCCAGCTCAATTTGACTGATATCATCGCGGGGTTGAGTAATCAGCAGCTGCTTTTCTCCAATAATCCGCACGGTGAGATACCAGTCAGGAATCTCGCCGACCAGCACTTCGATCAAATGGTCAACGTGCTGCTCAAGAGCATCGACATCGATGCGGTAGTCAACATCTGCTAACAGCTCCTGAATCAGCTGTTCGAGTGAAGACGGAACAAGTCCCAGAAAGTGAAACAGCTCACCCGAAAAATACACCTCATACCCCGGCCATATTGGATTGCTGTACTCAGTTACCTCGATAATCAGACCCGTCTGAATTGCTTCTGTTATTTTCATTTGCGAATTCCTTTCCATATTTTGATTCTGTGTAAAAGATTAAATGCCGTCATCCGCCACGAATCCTGGCCCAAAACCGGGAATACCAGCTTGATCCTGCAACGACGACAGGCCAGAAACGGCATAAACGGCCATTTGGGCATAATTTTTACCCGGTTGCCATCACGGGAAAATCGTAAATCGGTCAGTGCGCCACAACAGTTACAACTCAGCTGTGCAGGCACACGATATACACGTTGTGATACGCTCACCTTAACAGGAATATCCTGAGCGCAGCCGCCACAACGTAACTGCGGCGATTCATTCGACAGCATTATGACTGCATCAGCAGTCCCATCAGCCAAGCACGCAGCCGTAACCATCTCTTCCACATCGTTACGTTGACGACATGAAGGGCAGACCATGAGCTTCGGCAATGACACAACCCGGCTGCCAGAAACCGTCACACTTTCCATCATTCATCACTCCCGGAACGAAAAAACGCCCCCAAATTTTATCTGGAGGCGTTCTGTTCGTGTTCAATTTGATTTGTATTTTAGCAGAAATATTTAAAAAAAGCAATTAATATTTAGGTACTTAGCTCTGATATATGGCTGGTAAATGACGAGCCAAATAGTTAAAAACCAGGCGCGTGGCTACCTTCGTAG
>JAYTVV010000036.1:0-6536 GCA_043743795.1 Geobacteraceae bacterium | reverse complement strand
TTGGCGGCACAGCCCAGCACCAGGCCGGCGATGGCGGCGATTTCCAGTCCTCCCACCTTGGTCAGCACATCCAGCGGGTCGTCGCCATCCGGTTTGTTCAGTGCCAGACCCTGCTCGATGACCCGGATCTTGTTCTCCAGGGCGGCATCGTTGATGCCGGTGCCGCGATGGGTCAGATCCCGCACGGACAGCCCCGCGATGGCGGCGATGATGGCCGATGACGGGGATGTGTTGCCGATGCCCATTTCGCCGGTGCCGACCAGTCCAATTCCCTCAGCCTTACATTGATTTGCCAGGTCGATGCCGACCTGCAGAGCGGCCAGGGCCTCATCACGAGTCATGGCCGGACCTTTGGCAAAGTTCTGTGTGCCGTGAGCGACCTTGCGATGGATCATACCGGGTGCATTCTCAAAATCAAAATCCACCCCCACATCCACCACCCGCACCTCGGCACCCACATGGCGGGCCAGAACGTTGACCCCGGCCCCGCCGGCCAGGAAATTGAAGACCATCTGGGCGGTAACTTCCTTGGGGTAGAGAGAAACACCTTCTTCAACGATGCCATGGTCGCCGGCAAAGGTGAAGACGATCTTCTTGCTCAGATCCGGCTCCGGCGCGCCACTGATGGCGACAATACGGCGGGCGAACTCTTCCAGCCTCCCCAGCGATCCGGGCGGTTTGGTCTTGTTGTCCAGCCGGGCCTGGGCCTGGGCCAGCAGCTCCGTGTTGATCGGCTTGATGCGGCTGAGAGTGGTTTGTACGATGTCCATGTCAGATCCCTTCGGAAATAATTATGGTGGTAGGGGCATCCTCCGTGTGGGTGCCCAAATCAGGGCGGCCACATGGGGCCGCCCCTACGTTATTTCAGTCGCAACGGTATGCCGCTGACCACCAGCCAGGCCTCGTCGGCTGCCGCGGCCAGGGTCTGGTTGACCCGGCCGGCGATGTCGCGGAAATGCCGCGCTAGCCTGTTCTCCGGCACGATACCCAGGCCGACCTCGTTGCTGACCAGGATGACCGGCGTCGCCATGAGCCGCAGCCGGGCAGCCAGGGAGCGGCAGTCGTTGAGGATGCGTTCCTCGGTCTCGGCGGCCTCCTCGCCGTAATGGAAGAGGAGGTTGGTGACCCAGAGGGTGACGCAGTCCATCAGGATGACTCCGCAAGCACCGTCGTGACCGGCCATGACCTGTTCCAGCAGGAGCGGTTCCTCGATCGTGCGCCAACTCTCGCCGCGCCGTTTCCGGTGGCGTTTGACCCGCTCCTCCATCTCGCTGTCCAGCGGCCTGGCCGTGGCCAGATAGCCCCAGGGGGCGGAGAATCCCGTTGCAAGTTGTTCCGCGAAGGCGCTCTTGCCGCTGCCGGCACCGCCGGTGATGAAGATGATGCGTCCCATGATTCCTCCTGCTGCTGAACGAAAAAGCCCCTGCCGGGTAATGACAGGGGCTCGAATGGATGGTGCGGCTGCAATCCGGCTTCGGCCCCTCTTTCCACGGAGGTTCGAAAAACATTCGGATTGGCAGGTCTCCTGGCTTCAGGGTCATCTTACTCGCCGCGCCTTCCCAGGTCTCACCAGTGGCATGTTGCGGCTTTCATCGCCTGTTACAGTTGCGGGACAGCGAGGGACTCACACCCTCTTCCCTATTATCCGCACCCGTTCGTGGATGCGGCACCAGACCGATTGGTCATCAGTTGTGTGCAGTTTATTAACAGCCGGATGACTGAAAGTCAAAGGCAAAATTCAGGCAGTGTTGAATATCCATCTTGATTGTTGGTGCCTTGACTTTAATGTTTTTTAAGCGTAAACAGCATAAAATATTAGAAAAGTGAACGAATAGGCACAGCATGGGTAGACGAGGAAAGTGGCTGCTATTACTGCTGATAATCGGCACGGTCATTATATTGACCGCAATAATTATCCAACGACAGAAAACAACGAATGATGCTGCCAAGTCGGCATTTTCTAAAATTCCAAATGATGTAGTGAGGCTTATAGAGAAGTATACCTATCGGGAAAACGATAAAGGCGTGGACATAAATATATCCGGCGATAGAGTCGTCTATCGTGGCAAAAAAATGATGGGGCTACGCTCAAACGTCGTTAAAGGGACTTTCTTCGAGACAATCAAAGGTGTGTTGCGCTCGCAGAATGCATTGATTGAGTTTTCAGCTTCTGATGCCGATTGGGATCTAAGCTCAACGAGTCCTTTAACACTCACTAGGAATGTTGCTGTCTCATTCAATAATAAGCAAATTGACGGAGTAAAACAGGCCCGCATCTATTTTAGTCAAGGGATATTGGAAACCACAGGAAGTAAGAAAGAAGTGTTTCGTTTCAGGTAGTGCATATAGGAGCCGGATATGAACAAACGAATAGTGTTGGTTATGATTGCAATTCTGGCAACAGTTATTACAACCGCGGCGGCGGGACGGTTTGCCGTTAAATTCGTTATGTCAGCGGCAATTACCGCTCCATCCGCACAACCATATATCGATATGGGTAAATTCTATCTGACGTCACACAATATTCTGTCAGCCCGGGACCAGTTCAAACTGGCCGTCGAGACAGAACCTGCTAATCAGGAGGCAAACTTCCTCTATGGTGTGACTCGAATCGCCGCTGTAGCGGAAGATGGCCAAACGCTTAACACAACAGGACTCGATAGTGTTCGTGAGATCTTTGAACTGGCTGGTGTCGTGTTTTCAAAGTACGGTCTCTATGAGAGCGTCTATACTCTGCCCGAACAGTTACCTCCGGGAACGCCACGGACTGGGGCTGTTTTTGATTTTCTAAAAACTAAATTGATGCCAGAAGTTGACGGCGCAATTTCGAACCTTGAAACTGTCAGCAGTCCCGGATTCACCTCGGTATTTAACCCGACCTCCCTTGGGAAGGACTCGGGAGTTGTATTGACTGCCGATTATGCCGACGCCCTGGTGACAAAAGCACTGCTTCATTCGCTAAAGTCCAACTTGGAATTGGTTTTGGTATATGGTCCCGATGTCTATCTGCCGAACATTCAGTCTGCTCCTCAAGAATTGATGACATACAAGCAGCTATTCCAGGATTCGGCTTTCCTGACACCTAAGGAAGCGGCTCGGTTGGAAACTGCCCGAGTATCATTGATCAGTTTTATCGACACATACTCTCTTGCCGCACAATATCTGCTGGCCCGTTCAGGTTCGGCGAACCATCTCTTTGTGGTAGATGTGCCCCTCACGAACGAAGTGGTTACAGTTGAGGCATTGAGTCTGAATGACTTCAAGAAGGCTCTGGCTGAGGTTAAAGCATCATTGAATGGCCCCATCTTATCAAGCTATGCACCTAAACTCGAACCGAATTTCCGTTACGTCGATCTTTCCAGGTTTTACAATTCAGCAAACCCGATCAATCTGCGAGAAAAACTTGTCAACTGCTCTACCGGAGTCGTATTCCCCGATCCGACCCTTAACGGCCTTTTCCCGCTGGGACTTACCGGTTATGAACAACTTGTTAACGATTATGGAACCGATGTGCTTGGTGTCGCATGCATGGGCAGGGAAGCCCCTCTTATTACTGTTATACCAGACAAGGTTTTTGCGATGGATCCATCATCACCCTATTCTCCGGTTGAACCAATATCCATAAGAAATACCGGGACCGCACCGCTTAATATATTCGCTATAAACCTTCAAGGTTCAAAGAGTGCAGACTTTACATTGGGTTATGGCACCTGCGGCAGCAACTTCCCCCTAATTATATATCCTGGCGGTTCATGCTCGGTCACCGTAGATCTGAAACATCCTGTGTCAGGAGGGATGAGGGCCGCGGAACTAATCATCTCTTCAAACGATTCTTCGCATCAAACCACCACTATTCCTGTTCAAGGGTGGGGACAGTCACAGGCACCGATCGTACCGGCAGTTTTTACCCTGCTTAGTGGGGACCAACCAAGGGCTCTTATTGCCGATCCATCGACATCTGGCACAGCCTATCTGGCAATATACCGATATAACAGCTATGGCCCTCCGTACTACAACGGAAGTGGGGTGTACAAAAGTACGAATGGTGGCAGTACCTGGTCGCAGATGAAGACTGGAATTGTTCTGGATGGTGGTATCGGAGACCCTTACGTCAATACTCTTGCCATGAATCCGAACAACAGCCAATCCCTTGTTGTCTCAACGGGTACTGGGGTATATAGAAGCCTCAACGGTGGTGCCTCGTGGTCGCTCGCTAGCAATCTGACGTCAAGTATATCAAAATTTGCATATGCTCCGTCATCTGCAGCAACAATCTACGGTATTGATTACAGCTTTCTGTATCGAAGTAGCGATTCTGGGGCAAGTTGGTCGAACATCGCAACGGTACCCTCAAGTTCGACATCACTTGTTGTCGACCCAACATCTTCCACAACACTTTATGTGGGGGGATCCAACGGAGTTTACAAAACAACCAACAGCGGCCTGACATGGCTACCGGTCAATAGTGGATTGTCATCTACATACATATATGATCTCAAATCCATATCCAGTACGCTTTATGTTGCAACCTCAAATGGCCTGTACAAAAGTACTGATGGTGCTTCCAGTTGGACGAATATACCTGTAAACGGCAGTTATAATTATGTTCAAGGCATTGCTGCCGATCCTGCATTAATACAAACATTCTACGCATTTTCCTACAACGGCATATTCAAGACCATCGACGGCGGCGCCACATGGAATCCCTTGCTTGATTGCCAAGGGGTGAGCAATATTAGTTACCTATCGGTATCACCACTTGACAGCAAGATCTATGCTGCTGGTACTCGCTACGTATATACCCCAACATATACTTCCTATACGGACATCTACAAGTTTTCCACGGCCACCGCACCACTACCGCCTACCTATAGCCTGAACATCCTTCGAAACGGAACAGGAAGCGGGTCGGTTCAGTATTCAGGATATGCGATGATGAATTACAATTACTACTCGATGGTATTTATTCCGCCCACAACCTGTAGTGGCACAGGCCCGTGCGGTGGCCCATTTTATGAGAACGCAGAAATAACGATCACCGCGAAACCAGATCCCGGCTCCGTTTTTATTGGATGGAACGGGTGTGACAGTGCAAGCGGTGCAGAGTGCAAGGTCAGCCTTTGGGGGCCACAAACTGTCACGGCAACCTTCAACCTTGATACAAAACCGCTGGTCGTAATAGCTTCGCCGCCTGGCGGGACGTATGCAACACCGCTGGAAGTAAACCTTGCTGCCAGCAAGACAGCTACAATTTACTACACTCTCGATGGTTCAGCTCCGAATGCCACCTCGCTAAAATACTCTGCTCCGATCTTGATTTCGCAAGACTGGTCTACAACCCTTAAATATGTTGCCATTGATCCTTTTGGTGCTTCAAGTGCTGTTGGAACTGAGAATTATATTGTTTTATCGGCGAATACGAAGCTTACGGTTCAAACCAATGGCACAGGTAGTGGGCAGGTCGCCAGTAATGTAGGAGGCATTAGTTGTTCCAGTGGTGGAACAGGGATTTGTAGCGGAACTTATTCAAGCGGAGCACCAGTTACCCTAACGGTCACTACGTCTCCTGATTCTGCATTTAATGGATGGGCCGGTGACTGTTCGGGGTTTGGTCCCTGCATCTTTGCAATGTTAACGAACAAAACCGCAATCGCTCAATTCGGCTTGGGACCTGCTGATCAGGGTCCTAAAGCAAAAATTGGAATTACCGGCTACAATTCAGTAAACGATGCATACAGCGCCGCCGGTGCAAACGCTGAAATTCTTGCAGTCACCGGGGCTCATCTGATGGGCAACCTCATCATGGATCAAATTAAAAACATTACCTTGAAGGGCAGCTATAACCCTTTCTTTAGTCGCACAACTAGCAATCCGACACTGCTTCAAGGCACACTGACCATCCAAAATGGAAGCTTGAAAGTAGATGGCGTATATATAAGACCTTAACAATGTGTCGCAAGTATTGTCAGTATTATTGCTGCTGATTCTAAAAGCAGCGCAACATACCGTAGCAGCCATACCAGGAACATCAAGCGATGGAGAGTAGGTATCACTGTTAACCTGTAAACTCCCGACTGGAGTGGCGCTGCGGTTATTTTGTTTGAAACGTGATTTATTTGTTACAAATCTAATACCCAAATCTCAAGCCCCGTGGCCACCAGCTGCGGGGTTTTTTCATGCCCGCAAATCAACAAATTCATTCCAAGACGAAAGGAGGTGAACCCATGTGCACCAGACCGATTGGTCAACAGTTGTGGAGGAATTTGTAGCAGAGTGACGGGCTGAAAGTCGAAGGTGAGGGGAAAGAAGTGTCACGGATTCCCACGCACAATTTGCTGATTCTTCGGTTAGTTCCCGCCTTGTCAAAAAAATAAATCAGTTACCCCTTGATTTTTGAATGACCGCTGTTTATATTCCAATCACGTTAGCACTCAATTGATTCGAGTGCTAAATTTATCTCGACTTTACACAAGAAGTCACCATACGAAAGGAGTAGGACACATGAATTTACGACCACTGCAGGATCGCCTCATCGT
>JAYTVV010000035.1:0-4798 GCA_043743795.1 Geobacteraceae bacterium | reverse complement strand
ATGACCAAATCCCGTATGGTAGTCATATGACTACCTATGGCCATAAACCGCAGAATGAACTCACCCCGCGCCAGCGCGAGGTGTTGGAATTCATCACTTCGTTCACGGACAGCAACGGCTATCCTCCCAGCCAGCGGGAAATAGCCGGCCACTTGAATGTGTCCGGCACCTTACCGGTTATGAAGCATCTCGATGCCTTGGAGCGCAAGGGATACATCAAACGGGAAAACGTGAATCGCGGGATTTCACTGAAAATATCGAACAGTCGTCCTGTTTCACTGCCGATCGTTGGCACTGTGCGTGCCGGTCAGCTCTCCACGGCAATTGAAGATATTCAAGGGTATTTCTCTGTCGATCAGATGGCAGTCAAGGGAGCAGGTTGTTTCTTTCTGAAGGTTAGCGGTGATTCCATGATCAACGCCGGTATTTTGGATGGTGACCTGGCCCTTGTGCGTCCGCAGGCAATCGCTGATAATAAGGACACTGTGGTTGCAATGGTTGATGGTGAGGCAACGGTAAAGTGGTTTTATAAGGAACAGGACCACATTCGCCTGCAGCCGGCGAACCCGAATATGAGTCCGATCCTCATCCGCCCTGAAGATGGTGAAGTGACTATTGTCGGCAAGGTGATAGGCATTTACCGCCGAATGTAAAAAACAGCTTATAATCTGAAATACGAACAAAGAAATCGGGAGATAGAGAAATGGAACCAATTACCTTGTGTGGGGCAGTAATTCTTGCGTTTGGATTATGGGTGGAATTTGAATTAAAAATACGGGCAGTTGCAAGAGTGCTCCGCAAAAACAAGTTTTTTGCCGAGATCTTTTCGCAACCGACCGTTCAGAAGCCTGCCTATATGAGAAGAATGCCGATATGTGTCGCCAAAGGCGTTTATTATTGATGTCGCCGGTGTACTAAAAGTATCCCAAGGCCCAATCAATCGGCTCCATTGAACATATGCCCAGTAGCTATTAATGTCCCCAAATTTATGGCTTTATCAATCTGGCAACATTATCTGCGATCTTCCACAAGGCAAAAGTCCAGTCTATCATCAGTGCTAAAACCGCCACCTTGAAGATAGTGTCAAATAAATTAGATTTTTTGTCCATTTGTTGTTCCTCCTTTCAGAATGATCTATCGTGCTGGATTATGGGTGATAATACTTCACTAAGAAATCTGTCAGCGTTGCTTTTTCTGAATCATTCAACGCCACCCCTTTACTCATCATGCGAGTTACGGTCCTATCCCATTCCTCTCTGGTGGAGTGTGCTTTCTTTACCCCGGTAAAGTGACATTTGCCACATTTAGCATTCATTAGGTCATATCCGGGTTCGCCATTTCCAAGTTTCTCTTTACAACCCGTAATTACTATTGCAGATACAGCCATCACCAGAAATACTTTGTACATCACAAACTCCTATTAATACTCGCAATATTGTAACTTGTATGGTGCCATATGGTGGTGACATTCCACCTGTAACATTATTGGCAGATTGAGACAAGATAAATAAGACTAAATTGGCCTTATTTGCCTGGCGGCTGTGTAAATACCCAAGCCTCAAAAAAGACAAACAAAAGGGATATCCACAGCTAAGTGAATACCCCTCGTGATGATTTGGCGTTAGAGCGGGTGGTGGTAAAGCAGATGGCTGCAGCGGTGTCGCAACAATTCACGCAACAGCAAAACGAACGAAGCCACCTATTTCTAGGTGGCTTCGTTCAAATATTTTGCAAAAACAAGTGGTTAAGTCAGGGGCGATATCGAACTGTTAGTTTAACTATCTGTATTTAGAACATAAAATATGAATATAAATGACGAATATCTTTAAAAACACCTCTATAAGATATTTTGACCGCATTTTCGACCAGGTTTCAGACGGAACCCACTATCTTCACATTATTGAAAAAGTGTGGGGTTAATGGGTCGACTTGCATTGCCTTCTCTGCACTTCGTTTATATCCCGCTTCACCAATAATTACTACTATTTCCAGACTCTCTTTCCTCCGGCGTCTTCCATGATGCAAGCCAATTCAGGGCGTCAGTAGTTTCGGCCATCTTACGAGCCAATGACAGTCGATCCAGAACAGCAGACTTCTGCACTTCCTCAAGGCTGGCTACTCGTCGTTCAACGTCGGCAAAGAAATCCTCGATCCGTCTTGCGTTTGCCCAGGCCTTGATGATTTCGGAAAGTTCTTCGCGGCTCTCTTTGATCGCCTTGACGCGCCGGCGCTCAGCCTCTTCCCGGGCTCGTGCCCGCTTCTCCTCCTCCCAGCGCTGTCTCTCGATCTCGGCCTGGCGCTCTCCTTCTTCAAATCGCATCACTATATTCGCTGCTTCAGCCTCAAGCTCTTTAACCAGGCCTGCAAGCTTCCGCGGGAAGTCACCGGATTTCGACTCGCGCCACTGCCGCAGCCAAGATACTCTGGAATAGGGCGAGAAAACCTGCACGCACAACCGCCCGCTCGGCAGGTCATGCATACTTCTCCATGAGTAGGATTCATAGCGTCTCGGCTTTTTTGCCGGAAGTTGCGAGATACGGGTGTATTTTCCATCCTGGTACTCCACTTCGACATTCTCACTCATTTCGTAGATTGTCACACCAAAGGCAACTGTACCAATAAAGGCAGCGGTAGGCCGTGCCGGACTCCAGAGATCCGTTGTGTAATACCGCTCTTTCCGCCGTCCGCCCTTTTCACGTTCATCTACGGCTTGGCGTTGCATTCCTTGTCCATACGGCACGAAGATGACGGAATGGTCGCGTCTTTCAAAGGCCAGGTACAGCATGTTCGCTACATCTATTGCGCGATCGAGGGTTTCTTTAGATGCAATAATATCTGGTAGCAGGTATTTTTTGGGTTTGAGGAAACCCTCGCGTGATTCTCCAACCCCGGATATCTGCTCCTTAAATCCTTCGAGCAGCGGATGCTGCTGCGGAAGTGCTCTGTGTCGGCGATTGGTATCACTCCTGTCTTGAGGACACTGTGGAGGCGGCAACTGTGCAATCCTGGCATAGCCACTGCGCGCCCATTCCAACTCATCGCCAGGACAAGCTTTCGGCAAAGGTAGACGCTTGGGGCGTTTTCCGGTCGCATACATGGCCCAGTAGCCTCTTGGTGGGCGTGGAACCTTCAGGCGAGTGCAGATGCGGGCCATAAAGCTCGATGAGACCTCGTACTTCAAGGCAACGGTGGTCATCGGCTCAGCCCAGACTTCTTCATACAACTGTTCCCGGCTGACCCTGATGTCCTTGTTGCAGTTTGCTTTGTTTTCTCCCATTGAAGTACCTCTCCAATTTGATGTTGTGCACCATAGGTGTTTCGGACAGCTTAATATTGCAATGACATAAATTGCATGTCAATCAGACAGCTTACAGTATTGCGCAACTGTTAGTACATTCAAGAAAAACGGATTGAGAACAGGTATTAGCCGTCAAAGAAGTTTTTATGAGAAAGGAACTGACACTCTTCGAGGATTAAAATATGGGGAGTGCTTGAATGTCCCGGATTCATCTCCGAAGGATGCTTTACAGATTCTAGTAGACAGATTTTGTTAAAAAAATAAGCTTGTTTTTTTAACAAAATTGACGGAAGCTGCCGACATGACTGTAAGCAAGCAGATCGAAAATCGGATTCACGGGCACGATCCCGGATGGGTGTTTTCACCGGCGGACTTTCTTGATCTCGGTTCCCCACACACCGTAGGGATGGCGCTGATCCGCATGGTTCGAGAAGGACAGATTCGCCGTCTGGCCAGGGGGATTTACGATTTCCCGCGGAAGCATGAGCATCTGGGGCTTTTATCCCCATCAGTGGACATGATTGCCGAGGCATTAGCTCGTCGAGACGGTGTCCGTCTCCAACCGTCAGAGGCGACAGCTGCCAATATGCTGCATCTTTCCGAGCAGGTTCCGATGCGGGTTGTCTATGAGACCGATGGCCCGGCCAGAAAGATCAAGATCGGAACGCTTACCATCCAATTCCGGCGGCGGGCACCTCGCAAAATGGCAACCGCCGGAAAGATGAGCGGTCTTGTTTTTGCTGCGTTACGGGGACTGGGCAAGCGATATGTAACTCAGGAACAGATCGCCCACCTGCGCCAACTTTTAACACCTGAAGACCGCAAGCACCTGTTGCTTGATCTGCCACAGGCGCCAGCCTGGATGCACCCTTTTCTGAGATATATTGCCGGAGATGAGGACAAATAATGATCAGTTTTGAACAACTGCCCACTGAAGAGCGGGCCTTATATCTGCGAGAGGCAGCAGTACGGCTGAATATGCCGCCGGTAATCGTTGAAAAGGATTTCTGGGTCTGCTGGACGCTACGCGAACTCTTTTTCCTGCCTGATGTAGGAGATGCGCTTACCTTCAAGGGTGGAACATCATTGTCAAAGGTTTGGGGACTGATAGAAAGGTTTTCAGAAGATATCGACCTTACTATTGATCGGGACTTTTTGGGGTTTGGCGGCGACAAGAACCCGGAAGTGGCCCCATCAACCAAACAACGCAACAATCGGCTGAAAGAGTTGAAAACCGCCTGTCAGGAATATGTCGAACAGAATTTGCTGCCGCTTCTTGAAGCCCGTATCCGTTCTGTATTGCCGGCAGGCGACAGCTGGTTGTTGCGGATGGACGAAGCCGATGCGGATGGTCAGACGATTTTGTTCCAGTATCCGGCCAGCCTACAATCAGATGATGGATTTTATGTGCAGCCGATCGTCAAAATAGAACTTGGTGCACGATCAGATACCTGGCCGTCGGAATCTGCGGTCATCAAACCGTTTCTGGTTGAAGCATTG
>JAYTVV010000034.1:0-2905 GCA_043743795.1 Geobacteraceae bacterium | reverse complement strand
TCGAGAATCATCCTCCAGATGGTGTCATTGCCGTACCAGTTGCCGCTCCGCACCACTTGGCGCGTGTCGCCGAAAATCTTCTTCCCGACAGTATTCAAGGGGCTCAGCAAACGGGCAAGCAAGGGGTTCTTCAACACATACTTCTTCAGAAAGGCCATCAGCGGACCTTCGATCCGTGCACTGACGTTGTCCACCGGAAACTGGTCACCACCTTCGCTGGGCCCACCTTCGGAATGATGAGGCAGATAATTTTTATAGGTATTGATCCCCACCAGATTTTTCAGACAGCAGGTAATGCCTGACTTGCGGTGTGTTTTCAGCTTGGGCAGGTTGATGAAGACATCAGCCTCAAGTACACTTCGTGAAACACTGTAAAGATTGTTATGGCCGTTGTGAGCGCGGTTAGCCTCAGAAATATCGTAATCAGCAGCATAGTATCCACGCTTTGATTTGCGATGCCCCCAGAACTCACTGGAGGCATCAAGCAGATCAACCTCGGTTTTTCCTCGCGGATCTCCCGGCTTCGGTGTCCGTTTAACTACAATCTCATCCTTTACTTCCCATTCGTGCTCTCGCAGATCGATAATCTCCAGAGGTACGGAAGCCGACTTGGCCATCCTTTCCCAATCGCTGACCGGGTTGCGAGCCATAAGTTTACTAAATGAAGCTTCTGTGGTCGGGCCGTCGGTTATAATCACTCGGCCCGATCCACTTAAACGTGTCAGTACCTTTTGCAGAACTGCCGTGATGACCGCAGGATGGGTTATGACATACTCCCAGTCGTCCGGTCGGTTCTTGTGGGACTCAAAGACCCAGTTGGGTTTTAGAATGACCGTATCTCCGGGTCTGACCTGCTCGAAAAGATAGTCCGATAGCGCTACATTCAGCCGATCCTGGTCGTAATTTGAAACTTTCTCTACTAAAACTCGGTTCGGCATAATTCTCCTGCTCCAATTATCATCGCTAACATTTTGATAATTCATATAACATTGTCCAAGTAATCGCTCGCCCCATTTAGCGACACCACTTTTCCCGGAATCCCCACTACAACTGCGTTGTCTGGAACGTCGTTGATTATCACCGCGTTAGCGCCGATAGCAACATTGTTTCCTATCCGTATGCACCCGATTAGCTTTGCCCCGGGGCCAATATATACACCGTTTCCGATTACAGGTGCTCCGGCCCTGTTTCCTTTACTAATCTTGCCAATGGTTACGCCTTGTGAAATGTTGCAGTTTTTACCTATCGTCGCATGTGAACTGACGATTATTGTGCCGAAGTGACCGATATAAAAACCTTTGTCTATTCTGGTTTTTGCATAAATATCGATCCCGAACCGGATTCTTTTTCTTAACAGAATATATTTCAGCAGGGCAGAGTTAAATTCTGAACATAACCTGAACCAGACAGTAAAATTGAATCCCGGAGACAATACGTAGGTGCTGAGAAAAGACTTGAGCCTAATATTGCCGGTATGCCGATAAAGGTCCGAAGCTATGAGATTTTTTGTTGATTCTAGTCTTGAGAACAGCGGCATAATCACCTCAGCCATGTTGCCTTTAATATTTGAGTATTGATCCCCTGTCAGTTGCCAGATACAGATTGTTCTCTCTCAGCAGTATTTTGGTAACCGAAGAATCAACTTTTCCTGCCTGTTGTACGATGCCCTTTCCGTCAAACACTGACCAGCTGCCGTCCGAGCAGCCTGCAGCAATTTTTTTTGTGGCCTCATCCACCGCCAACGCCGAAATAGCCGCCGAAAGTTTTTTTTGCCAGAGAGTCTTGCCTTGGGAGTCCAGCACCAGCATCCAGCCGTTTTCGGTAGTTACGACAATCTCCTTGCGACCGTCACCATACAGGTCAAGCGCCGCAAGCGCACCTGACGTACTGGTCGCTTCACCCTTGCCAGGGCCGAATGGCCTTGACCACAGATAGCGACCGGTGCCGTCATATGCCCGTATCTCGTTCCAGTGCCCTTTTATTACATACACGACCTCATCTGTTCCATCATTGTTGATATCATTAACAATGATGGAATAGATCCCCTGCAGGTTAAAAGCATGCATGTTAGTCACGTTGGAAGGAACAGCGGAGAACGTATTGTCATTCATATTTTTGCGCAGCCTGCTGATACTCGTCAAAGCTGCCCTGTCAGCCAAATATTTTCCTGCAAGCAGCTGTGATTCTTTTCCCGTTTTCCCCGATTTTACAGAGACCAGAGTGGTTACATTTCCCCAGTGGATTGGCGTCCTTCCCAGTAATGATCCGTCCAACCCGTGGAACTCGACAGTGCTGGGTCTGCCAACAACAATTTCTTCATTCCCGCTGCCCCAGACATCTCTCACGAGCAGTGAAAAAATGCCGGTCTTGTTGAATTTTGGGCCGGGGTCGGTAAACCATGGTGCATTGTAATGGTCTCCTATTCTGAAACTGGCATCAACATCAGCCTTGAATTTCCATAATTCTCGCACGTCTGGAGAAAAAGCACGTACCATATCGTTTTTGAATCCGGCGATAAATGCAAAACTCTTGCTCTGGTTTGCCGTATTCGCGACATGAAAACTTGTAATAACCCCATCCATCTTCTTTGTTTTGTTGATAGAGCCACTATCGGTAACACCTGTGACAGTAGAACTTTCTTTGCCTGCAGAGACAACCCACATTGATTTTCCTGATTCCGTTTCAGCAAACTGGATATCGGAAACCCGTTCCTTCAGGTCAACCTTCCAGACCGGAGTTGTCGCTGGTATTGCATCGTTCGTTTTCGGCGGTAATTTTTCCAGAACATACTTTTGTGTTACCAATATCTTTATCCGGGACAATAAACCGGAGTCAGGGGTTACACCCTCCAGTAAATGTTCGCCGACCGGAAGTGTGAATTCTCTCTGCCCAACTGCGGCAAGAG
>JAYTVV010000033.1:0-2821 GCA_043743795.1 Geobacteraceae bacterium | reverse complement strand
GGAGAGATGGCCGAGTAGGTCGAAGGCGCTCGCCTGCTAAGCGAGTATACTGGGAAACCGGTATCCAGGGTTCGAATCCCTGTCTCTCCGCCACTATTTTATCGGATACCGCATTGAATTCTGCTCGAATAGTACAGTTGGCCCTACCTGCTTTTTTATCGGGATTTGTTCTGATCGCTTGTCAGGAACGCACCGAAAAACCTCTTGAACATCTCAAACCAAGGACATCTCACCGGACGGTCAAGGAAAAAACGGTAATTGTTCCACCTGAAGTACTGCGGCGCTGGAAATCTGTCAAGCTGGCTGTTATTGATAAGGCCCGTGGGACGGAAAATATTTATGTCGTTCCCATCGGTCCGCAATTTAGAATTCCTTCCTCGGAACTTGTCGTAACGGTTGAAGCTTTTCTCCCGGCTTTTACAATGGAAGGTACAACCATCACGACCTCTTCAAATGAACTCTTGAATCCCGCCGCAAAGGTTCAAATCAGCGAAAATGGCACAGCCGTTTTTAAAGGGTGGATCTTCTTGAATTTCCCGAATACCCATGCTGTTACACATCCTAAATTTGCATTCAGTCTGATAGGGATAAATCCGGTCGGCAAGTAACCCGCTAGGCAGGGATTCCTTCTCTGGCTAATTGGTCGCACCGCTCATTTTCAGTATGCCCGGCATGACCCTTAACCCACTTCCATTGGATTGAATGTGGTTCTGACAGGGCAAGCAGCTGCTCCCACAAGTCTTTATTCACAACCGGTTCCCTTTTGCTATTGCGCCACCCCTTACGCTGCCAGCCCGCAATCCATTCTGTCATGCCTTTAACCAGATATTGAGAGTCACTTGTAATCAATACTCGACAAGGGCGTTTTAACTGGCGAAGAGCTTCAATAGCTGCGGTCATTTCCATACGATTGTTGGTTGTTTCTTTGGCGCCGCCGCTCAGCTCCTTTACGCATCCACCGTAGCGCAAAATTGCACCGTACCCCCCGGGGCCCGGATTGCCACTGCACGCACCATCACAGAAAATTTCAACGCTCTGGCAATCACTTTCTCCCACAATCAGCTCCCTCCGCAGTTAGTACTTCAGCAATTGCCTGCATGACTCGATCAACTATTTTTAAGTGAGTTTCTTTGCAGTCGTCAAGTTGAAACAGGTCGATAAAATCAAGGGCAGGGCCGAAACGAACTGTAGCAGTCTGTTTGAATCCCGGAAACTTCCAGCCGTTCAGTCCAATCAAAGCGGTCGGGATAACGGTCGGTCGGGTATCGTAGATTATTTTCCCGACTCCGCGATTGCCGGGGCCCAGTTTCCCGTCTTTATGGCGAGTACCCTCTGGAAACAGCATGACTTTCTGGTCAAGCAGCAGGTCGTTCAGGGTGCGGGTAGCCCGCACATCACGTTTGCGTCTGACTGGAAAAGCACCCCATGAGGTGTAAATCAGGCGTAGAAATGTTTTTTCAAAAAGTTCCTCTTTGGCTGGTGCCCAGAGCATCTGAAGATGATTGTAGCGTATGACAGCCCACGGAAGAAATATGGTGTCGTATGCAGAGATATGATTGGAGGCTATCAGGACAGGGCCCCCATGCGGAATGTTCTCATTTCCTTTGATAGTAAGCCTGTTCAGGAGTGACGCGTAGATACCGACGACATATACGGAAAATGTAACCCAACAGCGCTGTAGAAGAGGTGCCTTCACGATGTCCCTTTGAAGATGGTGTAGCGTTGTAGTACTGCTGCGCTTATACCACATCAGATCGCGTCAGGCAATCTTCTGCCTGTGGCAGTAATAATACCTTGTAATAAAATATGATGTGGTATAGGTACGGTCAGGAAGCATGCCTGTGCTGGACGGCCGTGTGAGGATGTTGAAAAATAACGTACGGGGGTGTCGCTGCATGCCTGAATTTGCAGTGAGTGAAGAAAAGAACCGCTGGTTGCGGCAAAAAATGGCTGAACTGGGGGTGCGGGAGGAGGATCTTGAGGAAACTTTTGTCAGATCTTCGGGTAACGGCGGGCAACATGTTAACAAGACTTCCAGCTGCGTTCAGCTGAAACACAAACATACCGGCATTACTGCAACATGCATGCGGGAGCGAAGTCAGTCTGTTAACCGTTTTCTGGCTCGTCGTGAGTTGCTTGATAAAATTGAGGCGGCTTCCGGAGTTATTACTCCTGAGATGAAACGGATCGAAAAACAACGCAAACAAAAAGCGCGCCGCAGGAGACGGTCTACCTCTGCATGAACAATGCGTGATGTGCCTAGTGCGCCTCACTCCAGTTCGCTCCGTGGCTGATATCAACCTTGAGTGGAACCCTCGTCTCCACGGCGTGCCCCATTTCTAGCTCTACCAACTGCTCCAGCCTCAGCAATTCATTCTCGGGAACCTCAAAAACCAACTCGTCATGTACCTGCATAATCATGCGGCTTTGAAGCTGTTCCTGCCGAATACGGGAATCAATACGGATCATGGCACATTTTATGATATCGGCCGCCGAACCCTGGATGGGGTAGTTTATAGCGTTGCGGCGGGCAAAGGCAAGTACGTTGCCGTTGCTGCTCCGGATGTCGGGAATTGGTAGTCGCCGTCCGAGAATCGTCCGTACACAACCGTGTTCTTCCGCTTCCGTAATGCAGGAGTCCAAAAATGCAATAGCGCCATGGTGCCGCTCTTTATAGGTGGCGATGAAATCTTCTGCTGATTTACGCGTAACACCGAGTTGTTTTGCAAGTGAGAAGGCCCCTTGGCCATAGATAATGCCGAAATTTATGGTTTTCGCCTGGCGACGCATCTCGGGTGTAACCATCTCGGGAAAAAGTCCA
>JAYTVV010000032.1:0-1698 GCA_043743795.1 Geobacteraceae bacterium | reverse complement strand
CGAAGCTATTTCCACCGACGAAGGGAAACTCGAACTGCGTCAGCGCGGCGAACGGGACTTTCTCATCACCATCGGCCCCCAGATTCTCATGAACAGCCTGGCAAACCGCTCCGAGGTTGTCCTCGGACAACTTGGCTGCAACCACCTGACGGCGTATGAAAACCCACGGGTACTCGTGGGCGGCCTCGGCATGGGCTTTACGCTCAAGGCGGTGCTTGATACCCTGCCCGCCACAGCTCAGGTCGTGGTGGCCGAACTGAACCCGACGGTTGTCGAATGGTGCCGGGGCCCCCTGGCCGTGCTCACGGAAAACGCAGTGAACGACGCACGGGTCACGGTAGAGATTGGAGATGTTGCCCACCGCATCCGCCGGAGCGCCGTGAATGGTGGCGAGGCACGCTTCGACGCCATCATTCTGGATCTATACCGTGGCCCCCACGCAAAAACACACCACAACGACGACCCGCTCTATGGCAGCCGGGCCATTGAAAATATGCGGGCCGCGCTCAAGCCCTGTGGTGTCGTGGCGGTGTGGGGAGAGAATTATGATGAGGCCTTCGACAAGCGCCTACGGAGTGCCGGTTTTACCGTAACCACCGACCGACCGGGCCGGGGCGGCCTTCGACATGCAGTCTTTGTGGGTCAACTGAAACAATCAAAAAAAACTGGAAAACACGCATCCTGACTAAAAGATGGAAATTCCCCGTCGTGCGGCACACTTCAATTACCCCCGTGAAAGTAGCGTCCTCAGCTTTGCGATCTCTTCGGGACACACGTTCAGGCAATCATGCCCTTCCAGAAACTCAACCAGTGACGTCAGAAAAATCCCGAACGACAACGGTACCGTGGCCTTGTTATAATAATAGGTGCCGTTATTGAACAGGACATTGACCGCGAAACCGGTATTGGGAGAATTCAGCTCAACCAGCCCTTTGATCAGGCGGTAGATTTCCTGCTCCAGTTTGCGCTGGGTACCGCTGGCCGGTTTGGATTTGTGGGCATGCAAAAAGTCCAGGCTCACCCCGGTACGCTTGGTCGTACATCCCAGCAGACCATCGAAAATCCGCATCATATCCTTGACAATGTTATCCCGCGCCACCTGCGGCGAGGCATCCTCCTCCATGACCGGTGCCGTGTTGCTCAACGTGCGGGATGACAATCGACCAGCGGTCGAGTCCGCCGCCAACCGCCATACCTTGCTGTGATCCTGTTTTTCTTCCATTATCGAACTCCCCGTATTTCAAATATATTTCTCACGCCGCCACTTCAAAATTTTACGCCCTGCTCCGCCTCTTTGATGGACAACGAGATCCTTTTGCGCTGCGGATCGGCAGACAGGACCTTGACCTTGACTACCTGCCCGGCCTTGACCGCATCGCTGGGATCTTTGACATAGCGGTTGGCCAGGTGACTAATATGTACCAGGCCATCCTGGTGAACACCAATGTCCACAAAGGCCCCAAAGGCGGTCACATTGGTCACGACCCCCTGCAGGATCAGACCCTCCTGCAGATCGCCGATCTCGCGAATATCATCCCGGAAGGCGGCGGTCTGAAACTGGCTACGCGGATCGCGCCCCGGCTTCTTTAGCTCTTCGATGATATCGTTCAGCGTCGGCAAACCGACGTTCTCAGCCACATAGCGCTTGAGATCGATCCGATCCACCAGGGCCGGATTGGCAACCAACTCCGCCAGGGG